>JBDSZM010000093.1:0-5335 GCA_039925165.1 Burkholderiaceae bacterium | reverse complement strand
CTGGTCGGTCAGCAGCTCGACATGAAGCTCAACGTGTCCGGAATGGAGATCGGCACCCTCAAGATGACGCTCGACCCCGACGGCCGGCGCCTGGCCGGGGCGATGAACGTGCAGGGCAAGGTGCAGCTGGTCTCGTTCCGGCGTGGCTGACGCGCGGCGACTTCAACCGGCCGGCGTCAACCCCGACAGATCCGGCCGCGCGATCGGCCGCAGCGTCTCGTAGGCGCGCGCGGCGCGCAACACCAGCGCGTCGCCGAACATCGGCCCGACGATCTGCAGGCCGATCGGCAGCCCGGCGCGGGTCAGGCCGCAGGGAATGCTGCAGGCCGGTTGCTGACTCAGGTTGAATGGGTAGGAGTACGGGGTCCAGCCGAGCATGGTGCGCGGGTCCATCGGCGAATGACCGGCCGGGCGCGCGTCGAACGCCGGGATCGCGACGCTGGGCGTGACGAGCAGGTCGTGGCGCAGCATGAACTGGCGCAGGTGCGAGCCCAGCTCGCCGCGCCGCAGGTGCAGACGCTGCACGTCGAGCGCGCTGTAGGCGCGACCCAATTCCGCCTCGGCCCGGAAGTCGGGATCCACCACCGCCTGCTGCGCGGGGGTGAGGCCGTTCCACACGGTCCAGGCGCCGACGAACCACAGGCCGGTCGTGATGTCGAGCGGGTCGGCGATGCCGGGGTCGACCGCCTCGACGTGCGCGCCCAGCGCTTCCAGTTCGCGCACCGCGGCGTCGACCGCGGCGGCCACTTCGGGATCGACGCCGCTCGCGTAGCCGAGGGTCGCCGAATAGGCGATGCGCAGGCCGCGGATGCCGGCGTCCAGATCGGCGGAGTAGTCGACCGGGTCGTAAGGCAGCGCGGTCCAGTCGCGCGCATCGGGCTGCTTCAGCACGTTCATCATCAGCGCCGCATCGGCCACGCTCAAGCTGTGCGGACCCAGGTGCGCGACCGAGCCGAACGGCGACAAGGGATACGCCGGCACCCGGCCGAAACTCGGCTTGAGCCCGAAGTTGCCGCAGAACGCCGCCGGGATGCGCACCGAGCCGGCCCCGTCGGTGCCGAGCGACAGCGGCCCCATGCCGGCGGCCACCGCAGCCGCGGTGCCGCCCGACGAGCCACCCGGCGTCTTGCGCGGATCCCACGGGTTGCGCGTGATGCCGGTCAGCGGCGAGTTGGTCTCGCCCTTGCAGCCGAACTCGGGCGTGGCGGTCTTGCCGAGCAACACCGCGCCGGCCTCGCGCAGCCGCGCGGTCGCCGGCGCGTCGACATCCCAGGCCTGCGCCGGGTCGACGGTGCGGCTGCCGCGCAGGGTCGGCGCGCCGCGCGCGAGGATCAGGTCCTTGATCGAGACCGGCACGCCGTCGAGCGGTCCGCACGGTGTGCCGGCGCGCCAGCGCGCTTCGCTTTGCGCCGCACCGGCCAGCGCCTCGTCCGTGAAGACGCGGCAAAACGCATTCAGCACCGGGTTCAGACGTTCGATGCGCGCCAGCACCGCGCGCGTCGCCTCGACCGGCGAGGCCGCTCCCGAACGGTACAGAGCGAGCAGAGCGGTGGCGCTCGCATCGGCCAGATCGGGGGGCGTGGGGGCGATGGCGTTCGGCATGGGGCGCTCCGGTGGATGGCAAATTGTGCGGCTCGGGCGCGCCGATCGATCCGCCAGGGCGGCGCCGGCTGACGGGGTTTTACCCACTTGCGCCGGGAACGTCCCGCGCACAAAGTCCCGCGGTCGCGCGACTGTCGCGTCGGAACGACTTCGCCCTCAACCCTCGCCATAGCAGGAACATCCCCCATGACCACCCCCAGCCCTACCCAGCGCCGCCGATTCCTCCACCAGGCCGCCACCGGCGTTGTCGCGACCGGTGCGCTGGCGGCGCCGATGCTCGCCAAGTCGCAGACCGTGACCAGCCTGCGTTTCCAGAGCACCTGGCCGTCCAAGGACATCTTCCACGAGTACGCGCTCGACTTCGCCAAGCGGGTCAACGACATGACTGGCGGCGAGCTGAAGATCGAAGTGTTGCCGGCCGGCTCGGTGGTGCCCGCGTTCGGCCTGTTCGAGGCGGTGTCCAAGGGCACGCTCGATGGCGGGCACGGCATCCTGGGCTACCACTACGGCAAGCAGAATGCCCTGGCACTGTGGAATTCGGGCCCAATGTTCGGCATGGATGCCACCATGCTGATGGCATGGCACCGCTACGGCGGCGGCAAGGAACTGCTGGCCAAGCTCTATGCCTCGATCGGGGGCAACGTCGTGTCCTACCTGTGCGGACCGATGACGACGCAGCCGCTGGGCTGGTTCAAGAAGCCCATCACCAAGCCGGAGGACTTCAAGGGCCTCAAGTTCCGCACCAACGGCCTGGCAATCGATCTCTTTACCGCCATGGGCGCGGCGGTCAATGCGTTGCCCGGCGGCGAGATCGTGCCCGCCATGGACCGCGGGCTGCTCGACGGCGCCGAGTTCAACAACGCCACCTCGGATCGCATTCTGGGCTTTCCCGACGTGTCCAAGGTCTGCATGCTGCAGAGCTACCACCAGAGCGCCGAGACCTTCGAGATCTCGTTCAACAAGACCAAATTCGACGCGCTGCCAGTCAAGATGAAGGCGATCATCGACAACGCCGTCGATTCCTCATCGTCGGACGTGTCCTGGAAAGCGATCGACCGCTATTCGAAGGACTACATCGAGATGCAGACCAAGGACAAGGTCAAGTTCTACAAGACGCCCGACACGGTGCTGCAGGCCCAGCTCAACGTCTGGAATACGATCCTGGAGAAGAAGTCGGCTGAGAATCCGATGTTCAAGGAGATCGCAGAGTCACAACGCGTGTTTGCCGAGCGCGCGGTGAAGTGGGACCAGGACACCAATATCAGCCGGCGCATGTCGGTCAACCACTTCTTCGGGGCCAAGGCGGCTGCGCCCAAGAAGGCCTGAGCTTTCGCATCGTCCATCGGCCATCCGGACGGGTTCCGGATGGCTGATTTTTTTTGAGCGGGGCCCGCGATGCAGCAATTGCTACTCACGATCGACCGGATCAGCACTTACGTCGGCCAGGCGTTCTCCTGGCTCATCGTCGCTCTGACGCTGATGGTTTCGTGGGAGGTGTTCTCGCGCTACGTGCTGGACCATCCGCATGCGTGGGCCTTCGACGTCATGATCATGATGTACGGCACCCTGTTCATGATGGCTGGAGCCTATACGCTGGCCAAATCCGGCCATGTTCGCGGCGACGTTCTGTACGGGTTTTTTGAGCCGCGGACGCAAGCGACGATCGACCTCGTCCTGTACATCCTGTTCTTCATCCCCGGCGTCTTCGCCCTCACCTACGCAGGCTACTACTACGCGGCCGAATCGTGGGCGGTCAACGAACACTCCAACGTCACCGCCGACGGCCCGCCGATCTATCCGTTCAAGACGATGCTGCCGCTGGCCGGCGTCTTTCTGCTGATGCAGGGCATCGTCGAGATCATCCGCTGCGTGATGTGCATCCGCCAGGGCACATGGCCATCGCGCGAGCAGGACGTCGAGGAAGTCGACGTCGGGAAGCTGAAGGAAATGGTCCACGTGAAAGATGAGGATATCGCTGCGCTCGACCGCTTCGTGACACCGCAAGGGAGCACGAAATGAGGATCCGCAAGGAACTGTGGTTCGGCTTTTCGCTGATGGCGATCATCCTGATCGTCGTCGCCTTCACCACACCCTGGGCCAGCTTTGCCGACGGTCATCTGAGCCACGCCGACCTCGGCAGCCTCGGCCTGCTGATGCTGGCGCTGATCGTGGTGGCGATCATGCTGGGCTTTCCGACCGCCTTCACGCTGATGGGCATGGGGGTGTTCTTCGGCTGGCTCGCCTATCGCAGCGACAACCCGGCGCTGGCCAACCAGCAGATCCTCGACCTGATGGTGCAGCGCGCGTACTCGGTCATGTCGAACGACGTGCTGATCGCGATCCCGCTGTTCGTATTCATGGGCTATCTGGTCGAGCGCGCCAACCTGATCGAGAAACTATTTAAGAGCCTGCATCTGTCGCTGGCGCGGGTGCCCGGCGCGCTGGCGGTGGCGACCATCGTGACCTGCGCGATCTTCGCCACCGCCACCGGCATCGTCGGCGCGGTCGTCACGCTGATGGGGCTGCTCGCCTTGCCCGCCATGCTGCGCGCGGGCTACGGCGTTCAGCTGGCCGCCGGCGCCATCACCGCCGGCGGCTGCCTCGGAATCCTGATCCCGCCGTCGGTGCTGCTGATCGTCTACGGCGCGACCGCCGGCGTGTCGGTGGTGAAACTCTATGCCGGCGCCTTCTTCCCCGGGCTCATGCTGGCCGGGCTGTACGTGGCCTACGTCATCATCCTTGCCAAGTGGAAGCCGCACCTCGCGCCGCCGCTGTCGGCGAGCGAGCGGGTGGTGCCGCTGCCCGCGCTGTCGCAGTCGCTCAGCACGCGCCACCGCAATGCCGTCGCCGGTCTGTGGGCCGGACTGAAGATGCCGGCATTCGCGAAGGGCGCAGTGGTCGGGCAGATGTTCGTGTCGCTGCTGCCGGCGATCTCGATCGCGCTGCTGCTGGCGGTGCTGTATGCAGGCGCCACCGCCCCCGGGGCGTCGGTCGATACCACCGGCCTGGTCCAGGCGGGCGGCGCCTTTAGCGCGGACGAGCCCGCCGCCGCGCCGTCGGGGCTGCAGGAACCACCGGTCGAGGCAAGCGGCGGACTGGCCGAGCCGCCGGCCGAGGAGGCCGCCTCGGCGCCCGCCGCGACGGCGAGCGTTGCTGCGACACAGACACCGCGTCCGGCTGCAGCGCCGGCGCCCGAGGCGGCCGCGCAACCGTCCATCGCTGCGCCGGCCATCGAGCGCACGCCGGTGCCGACCTGGTTCTGGATCGTGCTGGCCATCGGCCTCGCCAGCATTGCGCTGGTCATCTGGCTGATGAACTGGCAGCGGCTCGAGATCTTCAAGATGCTGCTGGCGTCGTTCTTCCCGCTCGCGGTGATGATCATTGCGGTGCTGGGGTCGATCGTCTTCGGCCTCGCGACGCCGACCGAGGCGGCTGCGGTCGGCGCGTTCGGCGGGCTCCTGCTGGCGGCGGCCTACCGGTATATGGCGGTGCGCCAGACGCGACGGCCGAACCCAGTGGCCGCTACCCTCAGGGACTTGGGCGGCATCGTCAAGGAGTCGTCGTTCCTGACCGCCAAGACGAGCGCGATGGTGTGCTGGCTCTTCGTCGGCTCGTCGATCTTCTCGGCCTCGTTCGCGCTGCTCGGCGGCCAGGAGATCATCGAGACTTGGGTGCTGTCGCTCGGCCTGACCACCATCCAGTTCATGCTGCTGTCGCAGGCGATCATCTTCAT
>JBDSZM010000092.1:0-3138 GCA_039925165.1 Burkholderiaceae bacterium | reverse complement strand
CCGACAGCCGCATCTGCTCGATGTGCTCGTTGATCGAGCTGTCCTTCTCGATGAACAGGTCGCGCTGCGGCACGTAGGCCTCGGGCTGGTAGTAGTCGTAGTAGCTGACGAAGTACTCGACCGCGTTGCGCGGGAAGAACTCGCGGAACTCGCTGTACAGCTGGGCCGCGAGCGTCTTGTTCGGGGCGAAGACGATGGCCGGCCGACCGAGCTGCGCGATCACGTTGGCCATCGTGTAGGTCTTGCCCGAGCCGGTGACGCCGAGCAGCGTCTGGAAGCTCAGGCCGTCGTGCACGCCCTCGACCAGCGCCTTGATCGCGGTCGGCTGGTCGCCCGCCGGAGGATAGGGCTGGAACAACTGGAACGGCGAGCCAGCATAGGTCGCGAACTCTCCGGCCAGGGGCAGGGTCTCGGTGACGGGCGTGATCGCGGACGGCTTGGCCATGACAGCTAAAATCTCGTGGTGTTTCGACCCTGTCGAAGGGCAGGGCAACCGTCTAGGTTAGCGCAAAGCACCCTACCTCCCAGCTCCTCAGGAAAGCCCATGCCCGCCCCCGCCCCGTCGATGTTCGCCGCCGTCGAACTGGCTCCCCGCGACCCGATCCTCGGGTTGACCGAACAGTTCGTCGCCGACCCGAATCCAGCCAAGGTCAACCTCGGCGTCGGGGTCTATTTCGATGCCGACGGCAAGCTGCCGCTGCTGCGCTGCGTGCAGGAGGCCGAACGCCAGATGGTCGACGCCGTCAAGCCGCGCGGCTATCTGCCGATCGACGGCATTGCGGCCTACGACGGCGCCGTGCAGTCGCTGGTGTTCGGTGCCGGCAGCGCGCTGCTCACCGACGGTCGGGTCGCCACCGTGCAGACACTCGGCGGCACCGGCGGGCTCAAGGTCGGCGCCGACTTCCTGGCGCGCCTGGACCGCCAGGCCGTCGTCTGGATCAGCGACCCGAGTTGGGAGAACCACCGCGCCCTCTTCGAGGCCGCCGGCTTCACGGTTCGCGCCTATCCCTACTACGACGCGGCGCGGCGCGGCGTCGATGTCGACGCGATGCTTGAAACGCTGGCCGGCCTGCCGCCGGGCAGCATCGTCGTGCTGCACGCCTGCTGCCACAACCCGACCGGCTACGACCTCGACCCCGACCAATGGCGCCAGGTGCTGTCGGTGGTGCAGACGCGCGGCCTGGTGCCCTTCCTCGACATGGCCTACCAGGGCTTTGCCGATGGCATCGCCGAGGACCGGGCGGTGATCGATCTGTTCGCCGCCTCGGGACTCGACTTCTTCGTCTCCACCAGCTTCTCGAAGAGCTTCTCGCTCTACGGCGAGCGCGTCGGCGCGCTGTGCATCGTGTGCGCCTCGCGCGACGAAGCGACGCGCGTGCTGAGCCAGTTGAAGCGGGTGATCCGCACCAACTACTCCAACCCGCCGACCCATGGCGCGCAGATCGTCGCCACCGTGCTGGGCACGCCCGCCCTGCGCGCGATCTGGGAGGATGAACTGACCGGCATGCGGCTGCGCATCCGGGCCATGCGCAGCGCCCTGCGCAGCCGCCTCGAGGCCGGCGGCCTGCAGCGCGACTTCGGCTTCATCACCCGCCAGCGCGGCATGTTCAGCTACTCCGGCATGAGCGTGGCGCAGATGCACCGGCTGCGCGCCGAGTTCGGCATCTACGGGATCGATTCCGGCCGTATTTGCGTGGCCGCTCTCAACGAACACAACCTCGACGCCGTGGTTCAGGCGATCATCCAGGTCTCGTGAGAGAATGTTGCAGTGCACCATTTCGTACGTTGAGTGAGGGTCGCGACGACCCTGCCGTTGCCGAGGGGCCCGAACCATGCTCTACCAGCTCTATGAAACCCAGCGCGCGCTCCTGAGCCCATTCGCTGAATTCGCCAGCGCGTCGTCCAAGCTGTACAGCAATCGGCTGTCCCCTTTCGCCCAGACGCCGATGGCGCAGCGCGTCTCGGCCGGGCTGGACCTGATGCACCGCCTGGCCAAGGACTACGAGAAGCCGGCCTTCGCGATCAACTCGATCGGCGTCGACGGCATCGACGTGGCGGTGCAGGAGCAGGTGGCGCTGACCAAGCCTTTCTGCCGGCTGCTGCGTTTCAAGCGCTTCACCGACGACATGCCGATGCTCACGCGCATGAAGGACCAGCCTGTGGTGCTGGTCGTGGCCCCCCTGTCGGGGCACCACGCCACGCTGCTGCGCGACACCGTGCGCGCCCTTCTGCAGGACCACAAGGTCTACATCACCGACTGGACCGACGCGCGCATGGTGCCGCTCGAGGCGGGCCCGTTCCACCTGGCCGACTACGTCGCCTACATCCAGGAGTTCATCCGCCTCATCGGCCCGGAGGTCAACGTGATCTCGGTGTGCCAGCCGACGGTGCCGGTGCTCGCCGCGATCTCGCTGATGGCCAGCGCCGGCGAGGCCGCGCCGCGCACCATCACGATGATGGGCGGGCCGATCGACGCGCGGTTGTCGCCGACCGCGGTCAACAACCTGGCGATGAACAAGAGCTACGACTGGTTCGAGCGCAACGTCATTTACCGCGTGCCGAGCAACTTTCCGGGCAAGGGCCGTCCGGTCTACCCGGGCTTCCTGCAGCACACCGGTTTCGTGGCGATGAACCCGGACCGCCATGTCAGCTCGCACTACGACTACTTCCTCGACCTGGTGCGCGGCGACGGCGGCAACGTCGATGCCCACCGCGAGTTCTACGACGAATACAACGCGGTGCTGGACATGCCGGCCGAGTACTACCTCGACACGATCCGGATCGTGTTCCAGGACTTTTCGCTGGTGCAAGGCACCTGGGAGATCGGCGGCCAGCGGGTGCGACCGCAGGACATCCACGACACCGCGATGCTGACGGTCGAGGGTGAACTCGACGACATCTCGGGCGCCGGCCAGACCAAGGCAGCGCACGCGCTGTGCACCGGCATCCCTGAAGACCGGCAGTTCCACTACGACGTCGAAGGCGCCGGCCATTACGGCATCTTTGCCGGCCGGCGCTGGCGCGAGAAGGTGTATCCCGAGGTGCGCGACTTCATCGCCCGTCACCAGTCGGTGCCGGTGGCGGCGCCGTTCAAGCCGGCCAGCCGCGTCGCCACCCGGCCGGCCGCGCGCGGCGCGA
>JBDSZM010000091.1:0-11360 GCA_039925165.1 Burkholderiaceae bacterium | reverse complement strand
CGAACAACCCGCGCCGGCAGTAACTCGCTCACCCATTCAATGGCGTGGCGGCCGGGCCAGGGCCCGGCACACGTCTTCGATCTTCGCCGACCGCAGGGTCGGCGTTTTTACGTCCGTCACCCCCTAGACCTGTTGGCGCCATGCGCACCGAGTGCCAACCCCCGGCCATAACGCTGCTGCCTCTGATCCTCGTCGCACCGGCGCTGTGTGGAGCGCCAACGACCTGATCGCGCGGTGGACGCCAGGCGCCATCGCGCCCCACGCGATGGCGTTGGGCTGCTGGTTCGTGGCCGGCCGGGTGGCTCAGCCTGCTTCGCGTGGCGCTGCCGGCGTCGAGGCGGCCGAGTCCGGCGGCGTGCCGATCGGACGCTGTTTTGAAGGGGCCAGCGTCGACTGCTTGCGTGCCTGCGCGAAGCGCAGCTTCCAGTCGCGCACCGCGGCGTGGTCGCGCAACTCGGTCTCGTGGTAGACGCGCAGGCGCAGAAACTCGGCGCGCACGTCGGGCGAGAAACCGACGCGGCCGGGGCGCTTGTCGATCAATACGTTGTCGAAATAAAGCTTGACCGCCGGACGATCGGCCCAGATCAGCGCCAGCCGGTTCGCGATGCGGGGATGCGCCGTGCACAGCGCCTGCGGGCGGGCAAATTCCGGCAGCAGCGACAGCCACAGCTGCGCATCGGGCGTGAGCGCCTTGTCGGACTCGAGCTCCGGTCCGCGCAGCGACTGCCACGACGGCACGGCGGCGGGGCGGGCGGCGGGGACCGAGACGGTGGCTTCGACCGGCGGCTTACGGAACAAATCCAGAAATCGACTTAACACGGCAACGTTCCCTACGACGCGTTGGACTCGGCTGGGGAGATATCGGCGCGACGGCGCAAAGACCTGAGCGGTATTTGCGCGCCGGCGTCCGGCGACGGCACGGGCGTGGCGCGACCCGCATGTTAGAACGCCCGCTGATCGAACGTTGACGAGGTGCCCGTGAAGCTGAAGATGGCCGAAAACTCCCTGTTCGCGGTGCTGCTGCGCTCGCCCTGGTGGATCAGCGTCGCCGTGGCCCTCGCGATGCTGGCGCTGGCGCGTGCGCTGCTGCCGCCGGCCTACGTGCCTTTCGGCGCGCTCGGCGCGTTGCCGATCGCCGTGATCGCCGTCATGTCGGCGCTGCGCCAGTGGCGTGCGCCGAATCCGGTGCAGATCGAGCTGACGCTTCAGCGCGTGGCCACCCTCGGCCGGCGCGAGCTCGTCGCCGCGATCGAGGTCGGGCTGCGGCGCGACGGCTACGCCGTGCTGGCCCTCGACGGCCAGGGCGCGGCCGATCTCGAGGCGGTGAAGGCTGGCCGCACGGTGCTCGTCGCGTGCCGTCGCTGGAAGGCGGCGAGCATCGGCGTCGAGCCACTGCGCGCGCTCGATGCGGCGGTGCAGGCGCGCGGCGACGACGCACCGGTCGAAGGCTGGATGCTCGGCCTGGGCGCGGCCAGCGATGCCGCCCGCGCCTACGCCGGAGAGCACCGGCTGCGGCTGGTCCAGGGCGCTGAACTGGCGCGCCTGATCGGCCCGCCGTCAGGCGCTCATTCCAAGGCCTGAACCACCGGTGTGTGGCCGGCCTGGCGCGCGATCTCGAGCGCCGTCAGCCCGCGGTCGTCACGCGCGTCGAGGCGCGCGCCATGCTCGCGCAGCCAGCGTGCGGCGCCGGCGTGGCCTTGCCCGGCGGCCCACATCAGCGCGGTGAGCTGATGTTCATGGACCGCGTTCACGTCGGCTCCGCCCTGCACCAATGCGTCCATCACGTCGATGTGTCCGAGGCCGGCCGCATAGACCATCGCCGGCTTGTGCATGCGGTCGCGGGCGTCGACCCCGGCACCGGCCTTCAGCAACCGGCGCACCAGTGCGCCGTGGCCGCCGTAGGCCGCCGCCATCAACGGCGTCACCTGCTCGAGCGAGGCGAGGTTGACGTCGGCGCCGGCGCCGAGCATCCGCTCGGCCAGCGCCATGTTGCCCTTTTCGCTGGCCATCAATAGCGGCGTCTTGCCGAGCCGGTTGCGCGAGTTGGGCGCGGCGCCTTGCGCCAGCACGCGCTCGATCGTGGCCATCTCACCATGCCGGGCAGCCACCAGCAACTGGGCGTTCAAGCTGGTCGGCAGACTGGCTTGCGCGCGGGCGTCGCCGGTGGCGGCGACCAGGAGCAGGGTGGCCGCAACGGCCGATAAAAAACTGGATGACCGGTGACCGAGGCAGGTTCTCATCGAGCCAGTTTATCGCTACCCTCCAGACTGGCAACGGGCAATCCGACCCGACCACCACCCCACCCGAGGAGACCCCATGACATCGACCAGCTTCCGGCCGCCCCTGCCGCGTTCGACCCTGCTCGCAGCCTTGCTCGCTGCGGTCGGCAGCGGCGCCTGGGCGCAGGCCGAGATCTCCGGCCAGGCGGCGCCCACCGGCGGGCCGGTCAGCAAGTCCATCAGCGTGCCGCAGTCCCGCCTCGATGCCGCCGACAAGGACGGGTCGAACTTCCTGCACTCGAACATGAATTACGCGCAGACGCGCTACTACCCGGCGACCCAGATCAATACCGGCAACGTCGCCAAGCTGCGCCCGGTGTTCTCCTTCCAGACCGAGGTGCTCGAGTCGATGGAGACGGCGCCGATCGTGGTCGACGGCGTCATGTACATCACGACCTCGTACAACCACGTCTATGC
Source organism: Burkholderiaceae bacterium (assembly GCA_039925165.1). Lineage (GTDB taxonomy): Bacteria > Pseudomonadota > Gammaproteobacteria > Burkholderiales > Burkholderiaceae_C > JBDSEG01. Next base: position 8,664 of record JBDSZM010000091.1, on the reverse strand, counting down.
GCTCGACGCCAAGACCGGCAAGGAGTTCTGGCACTACAAGCACAAGATGGGACCGGTCACCACCTATTGCTGCGGCCCGAACAACCGCGGCGTCGCGATCATGGGCGACCGCCTTTACATGGGCACGCTCGACGCCAAGCTGATCTCGATGGATGCCAAGACCGGCAAGGTGCTCTGGTCGACCCAGATCGCCGACCCGGAACTGGGCTATTCGGAGACGATGGCGCCGGTGGCGGTCGACGGCAAGGTGCTGATCGGCACCAACGGCGGCGAATACGGCGTGCGTGGCTTCGTCAAGGCCTATGACGCCAACGACGGCAAGCTGCTGTGGACGTTCTACAGCATCCCGGACAAGGGCCACGAGGGAGTGTGGGCGGTCAACGATTCGACCGGGCGCAACATGCACCGCGATATCGCGGCCGAGAAGAAGCAGCTGGCCGACAAGGGCGGCGAGTTCTACAAGACGCTCGGCGGCGGCGTGTGGATGGCGCCGGCGATCGACAAGGCGACCAACACCGCCTTCTTCGTCGCCGGCAACCCGAGCCCCGACCTGTACGGTGCCGAACGGCCGGGCGACAACCTCTACACCAACTCGATGATCGCGGTCGACCTGAATACCGGCGCCTACAAGTGGCACCACCAGTACATTGCGCACGACGTGTGGGACCTGGACGCGGTCTCGCCGGTGATCCTGACCGAGGCCAAGGGCAAGGACGGCCAGATGCGCAAGGTCGCCATCCACGGCGGCAAGACCGGCCACATCTACGTTCACGACCGCGCGACCGGCGAGCTGATCCGTTTCAGCGAGGCGATGGTCCCGCAGGAGAACATGTGGACGCTGCCGACCAAGGAAGGCGCGCGCATGCTGGTCGGTGCCAACGGCGGCGTCGAGTGGAGCCCGATGGCGGTGAATCCGAAGCTGCGCCTGGCGTATGCCGCCAACCTGCATCAGCCCATGACTTACCACGTCGAGGAAGCCAAGTACCCGGGCGGCAAGCTGTGGCTGGGCGGCGCCTTCAAGGTCATTCCGGGCGAGAAGCAGTGGGGACGTCTCGCGGCGGTGAATATCGACACCGGCAAGATCGCATGGAAGTTCGACACCGAGCAGCCGCTGATCGGCGGCGTGCTGGCGACCGCCGGCGATCTGGTCTTCAACGGCGAGAGCAATGGCCTGTTCCGCGCCTTCGACGCGCGCAACGGCAAGAAGCTGTGGGAGTACCAGGCCGGCGCCGGCGTGAATGCCCCGGCGGTGTCGTACGCGGTCGGCGGCAAGCAGTACATCGCAGTCGCGGCCGGCGGCAACACCCAGGTCGACTCCAAGCGCGGCAACACGGTGGTGGTGTTCGCGCTGCCCTGATCGCCGCGCGGCGCCTCGGCGTCACCAGGCTCCGGCGGTTATCCTGCCGGGGCCTTTTTCTTGTGCACGCCCGCGAAGGACTGTCCCGCATGACCTCGACGATAAAACGCGTGCTGGTGGCCGCGGGCCTGACGGCGTTGACGGGCGGCATCTGGGCGCAACCCGCGACGGCCGCCGTGCCTGCCAAGGCGGCCGTCTGCGTTGCCTGTCATGGTCCCGAGGGCAAGTCGACCCAGACCCAGTACCCGATCCTCGCCGGCCAGACCTCGCGCTACCTGTATCTGCAACTGCGCGACTTTCAGGAAAACCGGCGCAGCGACCCTCTCATGACGCCGATGGCGGCGGGCCTGAGTCGCGACGAGATGCGCGAGCTGTCGGACTATTTCGCGAAACAGAAGCCGCCGCCGCAGCCGTTCAATGTCGATCCCGAAAAGGCGCGGCTGGGCAAGCTCAAGGCCGACGAGACGCTGTGCACCATGTGCCACCTCGGCGGCTTCGCGGGGCAGAACGAGATTCCGCGCGTGGCCGGCCAGCACTACGACTACACCGTCAAGCAGCTGTCCGATTTCAAGGCCCGCAAGCGCACCAACGATGCCGGCAACATGACGGCGGTCGCGCGCACCCTCGACGCGCGCGACATCGAGAACCTCGGCCACTACCTGGCCGGCTTGTAGCGCGCCGGTCGCGCGGCGCTCAGGCGCGACGCGGCAGCATGACGTCGCGCGCAGGCCGCCTCGCTGCGACCTACGGTCCCGACGATCCGGCCGAGACCGGGTGCCGGCGCCGACGCCGCGAGACCAGCGCGGCGGCGACGAGCAGGCCGACCAGGACCAGCAACCCGGCCAGCGTGATCTGGAAGCGCACGCCCGGCTGGTCGACATGCCGGTCCCACCCCGTGCGCGGCGCCTCGCCAGACGCCGGCAACGCAAAGGCGACGATCGCATCGCCCGTCGCTGCGCCCGCCTCGTCGTGCCCGCCGGCGGCGACGACGACGTACTGCCGGCCCTGCCAGACATAGGTCATCGGCGTCGCCATGGCGGCGGCCGGGATTCTGCCCCGCCACAACTCGGCGCCGCTCGCGGCATCGAAGGCGCGCAGATAGCGGTCCATCGCCGCGCCGATGAAGACGAGGCCGCCCGCGGTCGCGACCGGCCCGCCGAAGTTGGGGGTGCCGGTGCGCAGCGCGATGCCGAGTGGCGCGATGCCTTCGGTCGTGCCCAGGCGCCGCTCCCAAACGACCTTCCTGCTGCGCAGGTCGAGCGCCGCGAGGGTCCCCCACGGCGGCGGATTGCACAGCATGCCGAGCGGCGACACCAGCACCTCGCGCTGCACGCCGAACTGTGTTCCGGTCTGCGGGCTGGTCTCCTTGCCCGGGCTCGCCGCCTTGACGGCGTCGAAGCGCTCGCGCGGGACCAGCGTCACCACATGGATGGCGCGGCTGGTGTTGACGTAGACGACGCCGGCCGGGTCGACCGCCACGCCGCCCCAGTTCACGCCGCCGCCAGTGAAGGGGAAGAGAACCGTGCCCTGGGTCGTCGGCGGCGTGTAGAGGCCCTCGTTGCGCAACGCGGCGATGCGCTCGCGGCAGGCTGCACGGTCGAAGCCGAGCACGCCGAAGGCTTCGTCGGCATTGAGGGTCTGCGGCACCAGCGACGGCAGGTCGGCGGGGAAGGTCTGGGTCGGCGACAGCCGCTCGCCCGGTGCGCCGTCCTGCGGCACGCGGCGCTCCTCGACCGGAAAGACCGGCAACCCGGTATCGCGATCGAGCACGAAGACCAGGCCCTGCTTGGTCGCCTGGATCACCACGTCGCGCGGCGCGCCGGCGATGGGCAGCGTCGCGAGCGTCGGTTGCGAGGCGAGGTCGTAGTCCCACACGTCGTGCTTGACGACCTGGAAGGCCCACGCCATCGCGCCGTCCGCCAAATGCAGTGCCACGACCGAATCGCTGTGCCGGTTGTCGCCGGGGCGCTGGCCGCCGTAGAAGTCCGGACTCGGGCTCGAGGTCGGCAGGAAGACGAGGCTGCGCGCTTCGTCGAAGGACATCGGGGCCCAGACGTTGCCGCCGCCCGCCAGTGGCACCGCGGCCGCGGCAGTCGCCGGCCGGCCGGGCGGGGCGTCGAGCGCCATCGGCTCCCATTGCCAGCGCAGCGCCCCGCTGCGTGCGTCGTAGGCCCGGACCCGGCCCGAAGGCGCATCGGCGCGGCCGTTGTCGCTGATCGACGAGCCGACCACGACGACGCCGTCGCGGCCCACGCTCGCGACGACCGGCGCCGAGGTGATCTGGAACTCGCCCGGCCAGCGCAGAGCGCCCGGATCGATCCGCACCGTGCCGGCGTCGCCGAAGTCGGCGCACGGTCGGCCATCGCGCGCGTCGAGTGCGATCACGCGCGCGTCGACCGTGCCGGTATAGATGCGCGTGGCGCAGGCCTGGCCGGCCGCCGCCTGCGGATCGCGCCACTGGGCGACGCCGCGGCAGTTGTAGCGATTCGCCGGACGCCGGTCGGTCGCGACCTTCGGGTCGAAGCGCCAGCGCTCGCGGCCGCCGCCCGGGTCGAGCGCGATCACTTCGTTGAACGGGCTGCACAGCACCAGCGCGTCGTCGACCAGGATCGGCGTGGTCTCGAACTTGATGCGCTTCATCAGCGCGGGGTCGCGCGACTGCATGTCGCCGGTGCGGTACAGCCACTGGCGGCGCAGGTGGTCGACATTGGCCGGCGTGATCTGTGCCGCTGCGCTGTAGCGCGTGCCGCCGGCGTCGCCGCCATAGTGCGGCCAGCCGGGGTCCTGCGCGGTGGCGAGCGTCGGGACCATCGACGTCGCAAGCCAGAGCAGCGCGACGCTGGCCTGGCCATCGCGCGTGGCGCGCACGCTCAGCCCGCCGAAGCGACGCTGCGCGGCAAGGGCAGCGACGAGCCTTCCTTTTTTTGGGTCAGCAGCACGCCGTTGCGCACCGACACCACCTCGGCCAGGATCGCCAGCGCGATCTCGGCCGGGGTCTTGCTCCCGATGTGCAGGCCGATCGGGCCGTGCAGCCGGTCGATCTCGTCCGGTGTCAGGTCGAACATCGCGAGCCGCTCCTTGCGTGCCGCGGTGTTGCTGCGCGAGCCGAGCGCGCCGACATAGAAGGCTGGCGACTTGAGCGCCTCGAGCAGCACCATGTCGTCGAGCTTGGGGTCGTGGGTCACCGCCACGACCGCGCTGTGCGGATCGAGGTGCAGCGCCTGCACCAGGTCGTCGGGCATGGCCTTGCTGAAGCTCGTGCCGGGGATGTCCCAGGTCAGGTGGTATTCCTCGCGCGGGTCGCAGCAGATGACCTCGAAATCGAGCGCCAGCGCCATCTGCGCCAGCACCCGCGACAGCTGCCCGGCGCCGATGACGAGCAGCCGCCAGCGCGGGCCGAAGAGGGCGCGCAGGGTCTGGCCGTCGAAGCTGAACTTCTCGTCGCGGCTGGCCGACTCGACCCGCACCTCGCCGCTGGTCAGGTCGAGCGTGCGCGCCACCAGTTCGTGGCGGGCGGTGCGCGCCAGCACCTCGTCGATCCAGGCCGCGTCGCGCAGCGGCTCCTGCACCAGCCGCAGGTTGCCACCGCAGGGCAGGCCGAAGCGCGCCGCCTCCTCCTTGCTCACGCCGTAGGCGATCAGCGAGGCCACGCCGACGCGTTCACCGTGGCGCACCCGGTCGATCAGGTCGTCCTCGACGCAGCCGCCCGAGACCGATCCGACCACCAGCCCGTCGCCGCGCAGCGCGAGCAACGCGCCGGGCGGACGCGGCGCCGAGCCCCAGGTTTCGATGACGGTGACGAGCCAGACCGGGTGGCCCTCGCGCAGCCAGTCGCGCGCCTGTGCCAGCACCTGTAGATCGAGGCTGTCCATGGCTAGCGGATCGCGAAGTACAGCACCGCCGCCCCGACCACCGCGGCGACCCACCACACGAGCTTGCCGGTACCGGCCGCCGGGTCAGCCTCGGCGTCGCCGACGTCGCCGGCATCGGCAGGTGCAGTGCCCCCCGAAGCGGCGGCGCCGGCGGAAGAGGAGGCGCTGGCGTTAACCGTGGCAGCCCCGACCGGCTCAGCCGCTGCGCCCGGATTCGCCTGCAGGTGCTGCTCGAAGGCCTTGAAAAAGTCGGCGGTGATCTTGCCGGCCGCGGCATCGATGAGGCGCGAGCCGATCTGTGCCATCTTGCCGCCGACCTGCGCCCGCGCCAGGTACTTGAGCATCGTCTGACCGCCCTCGGGCGTCAGGACGACGTCGGCCGAGCCCTTGCCGAAGCCGGCCACGCCGCCCTGGCCGTCGAAGTTGATCGTGTAGCTGTCGGGCGCCTGCACGTGGGTCATCTGCAGCTTGCCCTTGAAGCGCGCGCTGACCGGGCCGACCTTCACCGCGACCACCGCAACGAAGGCGTCGTCGCCGCTGCGCTCGAGCGATTCGCAGCCCGCGATGCAGGCCTTCAGCACCTCGGGGTCGTTGAGGGCGGCCCAGGTGACGGGCACCGTGGCCGGGATGAGTCGTTCGCCTTGAAGTTCCATGGTGCGTGCTTTGGTGAGGTCAGGCCAGATAGGAAGCAATGGGCCGGGATGGCGCCCGCAAGGCCCGGCCGAGGTCGGCCAGGCTCGCGAGGTTGTGCACCGGAAGAAAACGGTCGACGTGCGGCAGCAGCGCGCGCACGCCGGCAGCGCGCGGCTCGAAGCCGTCATAGCGCAGCAGCGGGTTGAGCCAGACGATGCGGTGCGCCGCGCGCCGCAACTGCAGCGCGGCGCGGCCGAGGTCGCCGTCCTCGTCGCGGTCGAGGCCGTCGGTCATCAGCAGCACCGCGGCGTTCGCGCCGAGCAGGCGACGCGACCAGAGCCGATTGAACTCGGCCAGGCTCGACGCGATGCGGGTGCCGCCGCGCCAGTCGTGGACCAGCGCATCGGCCATCGCAAGCGCCACGTCGGGATCACGATGCCGCAGGCTGCGCGTGATGTTGGTCAGCCGCGTCCCGAAGGTGAAGGTGTGCACCTTGAGGTAACGCCGCGTGAGGCCGTGCACGTAGTGCAGCAAGAGCCGTGCATAGCGGTCCATCGAGCCCGAGATGTCGAGCAGCACCACCAGCGTGGGCAGTTCGCTGCGCGGGCGGCTGTAGGCCGGCAGCAGGGTCGCCGGCTGGCGCGCCATGCGCAGCAGCGTGGCGCGCAGGTCGATCCGCCCGCCCGGCCGCCGCGCCGGGCTGGCCTCGTGACGACGCCGGCGCACCGGGTCGATCGGCAGCGGCAGCTGTTCGGCAAGCTTCCTCGCGAGCGCGAACTCGGCCGTCGTCATGCTCTCGAAATCGGCCTGCTGCAGGCGTTCGCGGTCCGAGTAGGTGAGTACCGTGTCGAACTGGATCTCGTCATCGGCGCGGTCGCTGGCGGGCTTGGGCGGCGCGGGCGGGCGCGGGACCGCGAGCGCCTGCGCCAACCGGTTGCTGCGCGGCGGCACGGCCTTCTCGCCGCGCCCGCTGATCTTCGGCAGCAGCAGGTACATCAGCTGTTCGAGCAGCTTCGGGTCGCGCCAGAAGGCGTCGAAAGCGGCGTCGAACATCGCTTGCTGTTCATGCCGGTCGAGCATCACGGCGGACAGCGCCGCATGCACGTCCTCGCGTCGGTCCAGGCCGACGTGCTCCAGCGCGGCCAGCGCCGCCAGCGCGCGATCCGGCCCGACCGGCATCCCGGCGCTGCGCAGGATGCGGCTGAAGTGGACGACGTTGTCCGCGATCATGGTCACGTCAATCGAGCAAGGCGCGCGCCTTCAGATCGTCGAGCAGCTTGACGGTGTCGCCGGCCTGCATCTTGACGATGTCGTCCTGGTACTTGAGCAGCACGCCGAGCGTGTCGTGCACGTTCTCGGGCGCGAGCGACAGGGCGTTGAGCGCGACCAGCGCATTCACCCAGTCGATCGTCTCGGCCACCCCCGGCGCCTTGAAGAGGTCGAGGCTGCGCATCCGCTGGACGAATTCGACCACCTGGCGCGACAGCCGCTCCGACGCACCGGGCGCGCGGCGCCGCACGATCTCGAGCTCGCGTTCGACGCTCGGAAAATCGACCCAGTGGTACAGGCAGCGGCGCTTGAGCGCGTCGTGGATCTCGCGCGTGCGGTTGCTGGTGATGAGCGTGATCGGCTTGGCGACGGCATGCACCGTTCCGTACTCGGGGATGGTGAGCTGGTTCTCGGCCAGCACCTCGAGCAAAAACGCGTCGAACGGCTCGTCGGCGCGGTCGAGTTCGTCGATCAGCAGCACCGGCGAGCGCGGCTGCGTCAGAGCCTGCAGCAGCGGCCGCTCGATCAGCATCTGGCGGCTGTACAGGCTGTGCGTGAGCCTCTCGCGCTGCTCGGCGTCGGACACGTCGTGCGCCGCCTCGGCGAGGCGGATCTCGATCATCTGGCGCGCCACGTTCCACTCGTAGGCGGTCTGCGCGACGTCCAGGCCTTCGTAGCATTGCAGCCGCAGCAGCAGGGTGCCGAGGCCGGCGGCGAGCGTCTTGCCCAGTTCGGTCTTGCCGACCCCGGGCTCACCTTCGAGGAAGAGCGGACGCTGCAGCTTGAGGCTGAGGAACAGCGCGGTCGCGAGCCGGCGGTCGCAGATGTAGTTGTGCTGCGCCAGCAGCGCGATCACCGCGTCCACCGTCGGCGGCAGCGCGAGCGGGGCCGCGAGGGCGGTGGCGTCGGCGGGTGAGGTCATTGGGGCGGATGGTAGGGCGCCCGCCCGCGACCCGGCGGGCGCGGGGGCGCGGGCCGTGTCGTCGGCGAACTTGCGGGGTGGCGATCCGGGGCCGGGCCGGCTCAGCGGGCGAGGCAGGCGGCGACGGCGCGCGAGGCCATAACGCTGATCATCGCTGCGCGGTACTCGGCCGAGCCGTGCATGTCGCTGTTGATGTCGGTGCTCGGCATCTTGACCGCCTTCGCCGCGTCGGCCGTGAAGCTCTTGGCCAGCGCCTGCTCGATGGCGGTGGCGCGAAAGGCGGCTCCCTTGCAGCCGGTCACGCCGACGCGAACGCCGTCCTTGCCCTGGCCGACGAAGACGCCGACGAGGGCGAAGCGCGACGCCGCCTGCTTGAACTTGACGTAGGCCGCCTTCTGCGCAATCGGAAAACTGACCGCGGTGATCATCTCGCCGGGTTGCAACGCGGTCTCGTACAGGCCCTTGAAGAACTCGTCGCCGGCGATGCTGCGGCGGTCGGTCTGGATCGTCGCGCCGAGTCCGAGCACCGCTGCGGGGTAGCAGGCCGCCGGGTCGGCATTCGCGATCGAGCCGCCGAGGGTGCCCATGTTGCGCACCATCGGGTCGCCGAT
>JBDSZM010000090.1:0-4594 GCA_039925165.1 Burkholderiaceae bacterium | reverse complement strand
AGGCGATCTCGCCCCCGGGCGATGCCCGGCAGGACCTCTGGATCGTCCAGCAGATCGCGCAGCGCATGGGCCTCGACTGGCGCGATGCCCACGTCTCGGAAGTGTTCGACGAGATGCGGCGCACCATGCCGAGCATCGCCGGCATCACCTGGGACCGGCTGGAGCGCGAGCACGCGGTCACCTATCCGTGCATGCAAGAGGGCGACCCGGGCCAGTCGGTGGTCTTCACCGACAGCTTCCCGCGCGAGGGCGGCAAGGCGCGCTTCGTGCCGGCCGACATCATCCCGGCCGACGAGCGGCCCGATGCGCAGTACCCGATGGTGCTCATCACCGGGCGTCAGCTCGAGCACTGGCACACCGGCAGCATGACCCGGCGCGCCACCACGCTCGACGCGATCGAACCCGATCCGGTTGCGATGATCCATCCGCTCGACCTGGCCGACATGGGGGGAAAGCCGGGCGACGTCGTGACGATCGAATCGCGCCGCGGCCGTGTCGTGCTCTATGCGCGCGCCGACGACAGCTCGCCGCGTGGCGCCGTCTTCGTGCCCTTCTGCTACTACGAGGCGGCGATCAACAAGCTGACCAACGCCGCGCTCGACCCCTACGCCAAGATCCCCGAGTTCAAGTACTGCGCGATCCGGGTGGCGCTCGGCGGTGAGGTCGAGCCGCAGGGCAGCTACGGCGGCGGGCAGGCATTGCGGGATGTGATGGCGGCGACCGCCGGCTGACGCGACCCGAACCGTCGCGGCCCGTCAAGCGCGCAGCAGCTCGAACTTCAATCCTTCGAAGCGCAGGAAGTCGCGGTCGAACGAACCCAGCGTGGCGCCGTGCTCGATCGCGATGGCGGCGAGGTGGGCGTCGCCGACGACGTTACCGGCGCTTCCCAGCGAGCGCAGCAGCGCGGCGAGCAGCGCTTCGTGGCCGGCGCCGGCTTGCAGCACCTGCGCGCGCGGATGGTCGAGCCAGTCGTGCACCAGGCCGAGCGCGTCGTCGATGCGCAGCGGGCGGGCGAGGACGCCTGGGCGCGTCGTCAAGCGCAGGAACCCGGTCAGCGCGAGCCAGCTCAGGCCGATGCCCTCCGGGCTGGCGTAAGCCGCCACCAGCCAATCCTTCGCGTTGCGATGCTGCGCGGCCTGGGCGTTGGCTGCGTAGATCAACACGTTGGTATCGGGCAGCCTCATCGGCCGGCGCGCAACCGTGCGACCAGCACTTCGTCCTCGAGGTCCGCGGCCAACGCGTTCGCGTGGGTCAGGTCGACCAGCGCCGCGCCCATGTCGAAGCTGCGTTGCCGGAATGCCGCGACCGATGCCGCCCGCGTCGCCCGCAGGCCGTCGCGAACCGCATTGTTCAGCACCTGCTTGAACGGCAGGTCGCGCTCGCGCATCGCCTTCTTGAGCAGCGCCTGGACATCGGCGTCGAGGGTGACGGTGGTTCGCGTGGGGGCTTTCATGGCATCATGATAGCAACCAAGGTGATGCAAAGATGCACGTCGATACCACGCCGCTGCCGTACGCACCCTTCTCGGAAACATGTCGACAGATCTAGCGGCGCATGGTGCGATCCGGATAGCTCTCGCACTCCCCTTGATCGACCCACGCCAGGAAGCGCTGCTCCGACCCGTCCAGGCGCGGGCGCGATGTTTGCCGATTTCGCCGCAATGAGCGCCGGAATGCCGCATGCGTCTCGGTTAAACCCGCCGCGGCCTCGACTTGCACCCTCGCTCCCCCGAGCGCGGTCTTTGCCCGCCCGACCGGGCTAGCCCTATCTTGGCGGCGCCGCGGCGATGCCCTACCGTGCGATCCCTCAGGAGAATTCGATGAACGCACCGAACCCCACCCGACCGACCCTCGTCGCCGACGACGCGCTCGCCCTGCAGCGCCTCTACCACTGGGAGAAGACCGCTCCTGACCAGGTCGTGCTGACGCAGCCGATGGGCGGCGGCGTGGTCGCCGATTTCACCTGGCGCCAGGTGCTCGACCAGTCCCGGCGCATGGCGGCGCACCTGCGCAGCCTCGACCTGCCGCCGGGCAGTGCGGTCGCGCTGCTGTCCAAGAATACGGCGCACTGGCTGATGTGCGACTACGCGATCTGGATGGCGGGCCATGTGTCGGTGCCGCTGTACCCGACGCTCGCCGCCGAGACGGTGCGCCAGATCCTGACCCACAGCGAGGCCAAGCTGCTGTTCATCGGCAAGCTCGACGGCTGGGAGGCGATGCGCCCCGGTGTTCCGGATGGCCTGGCGTGCATCGCATTGCCGCTCGCACCCTCGGGCGTGATCGCGACGCGGTGGGACACGATCATCGCGAAGACCGCGCCCATCACCGACAGCCCGGTGCGTCCGGCCGACGAGCTGTCGACCCTCATGTACACCTCGGGCACGACCGGCACGCCCAAGGGCGTGATGCACAGTTTCGCGACATTCGCCTGGTCGATCGTGAGCGGCCTGAAGCGCGTCACGCTCGATCCGCAGTCGCGCATGCTGAGCTACCTGCCGCTGGCCCACGTCGCCGAGCGCGCCCTGGTCGAGCACGGGCTTTTGCAGACCGGCATGCACGTCTACTTCGCCGAAAGCCTGGAGACCTTCACAGCCGACCTGCAGCGCGCACGGCCGACCTGCTTCTTCTCGGTGCCGCGGCTGTGGGTCAAGTTCCAGCAGGGCGTGGGCGCGAAGATGCCGCCGGCCAAGCTCGACCGGCTGCTGCGGCTGCCGATCGTCAAGGGCCTCGTGTCGCGCAAGATCCTGAAGGCGCTCGGCCTCGACCAGTGCAGCTATGCCGTCGGCGGCGCGGCGCCGATGCCGCTCGACGTGCTGGCCTGGTACGCCAGGCTCGGCCTGCCGATCGAGGAGGGCTACGGCATGACCGAGAACTGCGCCATCTCTCATGCCACCGTGCGTGGACAGCCCGCGCCGGGTACTGTCGGCCAGCCCTACGACGGCGTCCAGAGCCGGATCGACCCGGCCACCGGCGAGGTCCAGATGACGAGCCCGGGCGTGATGCTCGGCTACTTCAAGGAGCCCGAGCTGACGCGCCTCGCGTACACCGCGGACGGCTGGCTGCACACCGGCGACAAGGGAGAGCTCGACGCGAAGGGCAACCTGCGCATCACCGGACGCGTGAAGGATCTGTTCAAGACCAGCAAGGGCAAGTACGTCGCGCCGGCGCCGATCGAGGACCGGCTGGGCGCGAACCCGATGATCGAGGCCTGCGTCGTCACCGGCGCCAACCTCGGCCAGCCGATCGGCCTGGTGATGCTCAACCCGGCGGCCGCACAGCGCGCCGCCGACGCGGCTCAGCGGCCGGCGATGGAAACCGAACTGGCCCAGCACCTGCAGACCGTCAACGCCGGCCTCGACCCGCACGAGCAGCTCTCGGGCATCGTCGTCGTGACCACCCCGTGGACGATCGACAACGGTTTCATCACGCCGACCTTCAAGGTCAAGCGCAATCGCATCGAAGAGGTCTACGGCGGGCTCTTCGATGGCTGGTCGCACGGGCGTGCGAAGGTGGTCTGGCACGCCGGCTGAGCGCGCCGGGAGGTCAGGCAGGCGGTTGCGCCTGCACGAACACGTCGATCAGCCGCAGCACTTCGTCCGGGTCTACCGGCTTGACGAGATGGCGGTCGAAGCCGGCGAGCAGCGCCCGGGCGCGCGCGGTCGGGCCGTCGTAGCCGGTGAGTGCCACCATCAGCGGCATGCCGGCGTTGCCGGTGCCGCTGGCGCGCATGCGGCGCGCGACCTCGTAGCCGTCCATCTCGGGCAGGCCGATGTCGCACAGCACGACCTGCGGCCGCTCGCGCTCGAAGCACGCGAGCCCTTGCGGACCGTCGAGTGCGATCTCCACTGCGTGGCCCGACATCTCCAGCAGCATCGCGAGCATCTCGGCGGCATCGACGTTGTCGTCGATCAGCAGCACGCTCGCCGGCTTCGGTCCCGGTGCGGCCGTCGCGGCAGTCGCGGCAGTCGGCGCCGGCGGATCGTTGCTGCGAACCGGCTCGGGCAGGCGTGCCAGGCTGACGACGAACGCGCTGCCCCGGCCCGAGCCGGGACTGAATGCTTGGACGCTGCCGCCGTGCAGCTCGACCATGCTGCGCACCACCGTGAGGCCGATGCCGAGCCCGCCCTGGCTGCGGTTGAGCGAGCGTTCGTTCTGCGTGAACAGGTCGAAGATGTGCGGCAGCATTTCGGCGGCGATGCCCACGCCGGTGTCCTCGACCCGGATCTCGACCCGCTCGCCGAGCGCGCGTGCACTAAGGCCAATGGCGCCGCCTTCCGGCGTGTATTTGGCAGCGTTGTGCAGCAGGTTGCTGACCACCTGCTCCAGGCGAATCGGGTCGCCGTCGACGTAGATCGGCAGCTCGGGCAGGGCCAGCGTGAGCTGCTGGCTCTGCGCGCTGATCAGGGATCGGCAGGCTTCCACCGCATGGCCGACGAACTCGTCGACCCGGATCGGCCGGCGCTGCAACCGCACCTTGCCGCTGGTCACGCGCGAGGCATCGAGCAGGTCGTCGAGCAACCGCGCCATGTGCGCGACCTGGCGCTCGAGCACCTGCGCGATCAGCGGCGGCACCGGCGCGTCGGGCGCAAGCCGCG
>JBDSZM010000089.1:0-4763 GCA_039925165.1 Burkholderiaceae bacterium | reverse complement strand
TTTTGCCTGTGGGGGAGCGGCGTATGAGTACGCGGCCGACGCATCGCTTCGAATCACCGGACAGCGTTCAGACACTCTCGGAAGCGCTGGCAGAGTACGTGCAGACCGCGCCCAATTTAAAACGCGGCCCATCGCTGTCCGCCGAAGCGCAGGCGTTCTTCAGCTCGCATGACGTCGTTCATGTCGTGTACGGCTGCGGTACATCGATGGTGGACGAGGCTGTCGTCAAGTTGGCCACCCTCCTCGGAACGACGGGAGGTGTCGACGCGTTGAAGGGCTACAGAGAGCCCGACGCGCTCGACATCTATCGAGACCTGCCTTGGGCAGACACGCTCGTGGCACTCTTGCTGTCGCCGTATTTGATTGCCCGCACCATTTGGCGTTGCCATCGGCAGTGTGCCAAGTGGCCCTGGGTCGGTTATGACGAGCACTTGAACACGCCGCTCAAGCAGCTGCGGGAAGGGTTCGGGATTGCGGTGTCAGGGTCCCGCCGAAGGGGATAGCGGGGCGCCGAAGGAGGATGTCGCCGTTGGTTCCAGCTCCCGTTGGTTTTTGAACCGGGACACCCGCTCCGGGATGGCCCGTTCCACCGCGCCCTTGGTCTTACAGGGCGCAAGGCGAGGATGATTTCGGCCTGGTAAAGCCCGTTGATCGTCTCGGCCAGATCGTTGCCGTAACGCTCGCCCTCGCTGTCTATGTTCTGCCTCGCGGCTTTTCCAACTGCCACTGCAGATGCGCCCGCACTGCCGGCCACTCCGCCCGCACGATGCTGTACACGCAGGTATCGCGCAGCGACCCGTCCGCGCTGCGTGCATGGCAGCGCAGGATGCCGTCGAGCTTGGCGCCAAGACGCTCGATCGCGCGGCGGCTTTGCTGGTTGAAGTAGTGGGTGCGGAATTCGACCGCGATGCAGTCGAGCGCGTCAAAGGCGTGGCCGAGCAGCATCAGCTTGCACTCGGTATTGAACGGGCCACGCTGCATCCGGGCGGCGGTCCAGGTCGAGCCGATCTCGGCGCGCCGGTTCGCGGCATCGATGTTCATGTACGTCGTCATGCCGGCGGCCTGACCGGCGGCATCGAAGCTCGCGAACGGCAGCATCGAACCCGCCGCCTGCAATGCCAGGCGGCGGTCGATCTCGGCGGCCATGCCCTCGGGCGTGGGCACGCTCGTGTACCAGAGCTTCCACAGTTCGCCGTCGCGCACTGCCTCGGCAAGTGCCGGCGCGTGCGAGATCGACAGCGGCTCGAGCCGCGCGTGCACGCCGGCGAGGGTGATCGGCGCGGGCCAGCTCATCGGCGCTGCAACAGCCGCATCAACGGTTGTGCCGCTGCATGAAGACGAGCTTCTCGAAGAGCGACACGTCCTGCTCGTTCTTCAGCAGCGCGCCGACCAGCGGCGGCACACTGACCTTCTCGTCCTTGCTCTGCAGCGCTTCGAGCGGAATGTCCTCGGCCACCAGCAGCTTGAGCCAGTCGAGCAGTTCGGACGTGCTCGGCTTCTTCTTCAGTCCGGGCAGATTGCGCACGTCGTAGAAGTTCTTCAGCGCCGCCGCCAGCAAGTCCTTCTTGAGGTTCGGAAAGTGCACGTCGACGATGCTCTTCATCGTGTCGGCGTCGGGGAACTTGATGTAGTGGAAGAAGCAGCGACGCAGAAACGCGTCGGGCAGCTCCTTCTCGTTGTTCGAGGTGATGAAGACCAGCGGGCGGTGCTTCGCCTGGATGAGTTCGCGCGTCTCGTAGACGTAGAACTCCATGCGGTCGATCTCGCGCAGCAGGTCGTTCGGGAATTCGATGTCGGCCTTGTCGATCTCGTCGATCAGCAGCACCACCGGCTTGTCGGCGCTGAAAGCCTGCCACAGCACGCCCTGCACGATGTAATTGCGGATGTCCTTGATGCGCTCGGAGTTGTCGAGGCCGGCCAGCTGGCTGTCGCGCAGCCGGCTCACGGCGTCGTACTCGTACAGGCCCTGCTGCGCCTTGGTGGTGCTCTTGATGTGCCATTGCAGCAGCGGCATGCCGAGCGCGCGCGCCACCTCTTCGGCCAGCATCGTCTTGCCGGTGCCCGGCTCACCCTTGACCAGCAGCGGGCGCTTGAGCGTGCTCGCGGCGTTCACGGCCAGCATCAGGTCGTGGGTCGCGATGTAGTTCTCGGTGCCGGTGAACTTCATGGGCGGAAGGGCTCTGAAAACGGGAGGAGGCAGGGGCCGCGGCAGGGCCGGCGCGAAGGCGGGCCAGTATATCGGCCCCCTATAATCGCCGGCTGCCCTGACAACCCTCGCGTCGGAAACATGAACAAGCTGCTCAGTGTGTTGATTGCGATGGTCGCGTCGATGCCGGTCGCCCAGGCCCAGGACGCCGCCCAGGGCGAGAAGAAGGCCGCGATGTGCATCGGCTGCCACGGCATCCCCGGCTACCAGGCGAGCTTTCCCGAGGTCCACAAGGTGCCGATGATCGCGGGCCAGAACGCGAAGTACATCGCCGCCGCACTCACCGCCTATCGCAAGGGCGAGCGCAAGCACCCGACCATGCGCGCGATCGCGACAACGCTGACCGACAAGGACATCGCCGACCTGTCCGCGCACTACGAGCAGCAGGGCCGGCCGGCCGGGACGGCGCTGACGACCGTGGCGACCACGGCCCCCGCCACCCCGGCGGCGGCGTCGGGCACGGCACCGGCGGCGGCGGCCGAGGTGCTCAAGGCGGGCAACTGCGTGTCCTGCCACGGGGCCAACTTCAACCAGCCGATCGACCCCTCGTACCCGAAGCTCGCGGGCCAGCACGCCGACTACCTGTACGTCTCGCTCAAGGCCTACCAGACCGAGGGCAACCCGCACGTCGGGCGCGCCAACGCCATCATGTCGGGCATGGTCAAGCCGTTCAACCACGCCCAGCTGAAGGCGGTCGCGGCCTACATCGCGAGCCAGCCGGGTGAGCTGAAGACGGTCGAGCAGTCGCACTTCCGCTGATCTGCCGGCGCCGCCGCGGCGCTGATATCGTTGCGGGCACCGAAGCCCGGAGCCTGCCCATGAAGCGTCACCTTTGCGCCGCCGTCCTCGGCGCCGCCTGTGTTGCGGGCGCGCACGCCCAGACCCTGCGCTGGGCCAGCCAGGGCGATCCGCAGACCATGGACCCGCACTCGCAGAACGAGTCCATGACCAACATGATGAACGGGCAGGTCTACGAGCGCCTGACCACGCGCGACAAGGCCTTGAAGCTGGTGCCGAGCCTGGCGCTGTCGTGGGAGCAGGTGAACCCGCTGCTCTGGCGCTTCAAGCTGCGTCCGGGCGTGAAGTTTCACGACGGCACGCCGTTCACCGCCGACGACGTGGTGTTTTCGATCCAGCGCGGCCAGCAGCCGACCTCGCAGGTCAACAATTACGTCACCAGCGTGGGCACGCCGCGCAAAGTCGACGACCTGACGGTCGAGTTCCAGCTCGCCGCGGTCAACCCGATCTTCCTCGAGCACCTCGATGCGGCCTGGATGATGAGCAAGGCCTGGTCGGAGAAGAACCGCGTCACCAAGCCGCTCGACTTCAAGAACAAGGAAGAGAGCTACGCGTCGCAGAACGCCAACGGCACCGGACCGTACATGCTGGTAAGCCGCGCGCCGGGCATCAAGAGCACCTACAAGCGCAACCCCAACTGGTGGGGCAAGCCCGAGGGCAACGTGCAGGAGATCGTCTTCACGCCGATCGCCAACGACGCGACCCGGCTGGCCGCGCTGGTCTCGGGCGAGGTCGACTTCGTGCTCGATCCGGCGCCGCGCGACGTCGCCCGGCTGCGCAACACGCCCGGCGTGAAAGTGATCGACGGGCCGGAGAACCGGGTCGTCTTCATCGGCATGGACCAGGGCCGCGACGAGTTGCTCTACAGCAGCGTCAAGGGCAAGAACCCGTTCAAGGACCTGCGGGTGCGGCGCGCGCTGTACCACGCGGTCGACATCGAGACGATGAAGGCCAAGCTGATGAACGGCCAGAGCTTTCCCACTGGCGGCATGACGCCGTCGCCGGTCGGCGCCTACCACGACGCCGAGATCGAGAAGCGCCTGCCGTTCGACCTGGCACTGGCGCGCAGGCTGATGGCCGAGGCCGGCTACCCCGACGGCTTCGAGGTCCAGCTCGACTGCCCGAACAACCGCTATATCAACGACGAGTCGATCTGCGTCGCGCTGGCCGGCATGTGGGCGCAGATCAAGGTCAAGGTCAAGGTCAACGGCATGCCGCGCGCGACTTACTTCCCGAAGGTCGAGAAGTACGACTTCAGCATGTACATGCTCGGCTGGGGCGGCGCTGTCACCGACGCCGAGACGACGCTGACGCCGGTGCTGCGCAACAACCTGGGCGACAAGGGCGTGGGCTTCTACAACTACGGCAAGGCGCGCAACGACAAGGGCGACGCGCTGGCGGCGCAGTCGAGCACCGAGGCCGATCCGAAGCAGCGCGAGGAACTGGTGAAGGCGGCGCTGCGCGAGTACAAGGAGCAGGTCGCCGTCATCCCGCTGCACCGTCAGGTGATCCCATGGGCGGCGCGCAGCAACGTGAGCGTGGTGCACCGGCCCGACAACTGGCTCGAGGTGCAGTGGGTGACGATCGGCAAGTGAAGCGACCGGTCGACGGGGCGGGCCGACCCGGGCGCGCCGCGCGGCACGGTTGCGGCGTCACCCGCGATCGCGCCGCGCCAGTTCCGCTTCCAGTTCGGCGATGCGCGCACGCGCGTCGTCGGCCTCGGGGATCGGCCGGCCACTGTCGCGCCACTCGACCGCCG
>JBDSZM010000088.1:0-7514 GCA_039925165.1 Burkholderiaceae bacterium | reverse complement strand
GCCTCGGCATCCCGGGTTCCAACTCCGCCGCCATCCTGCTCGGCGCCTTCATGATCCACGGCCTGCAGCCGGGGCCGATGCTGTTCGAGAAAGCGCCGGGCATCGTATACGGCCTCTACGGCGGCCTCTTCATCGCCAACATCGCGATGCTGCTGATCGGCATGGTCATCATGTCGCCCTGCATCTGGCTGGTGAACCGGCCCAAGCCCTACCTGATCGCCTTCATCCTGGCGCTCGTGATGTCGGGCGTGTACGCGATTCACCAGAGCGTCTTCGAACTGTTGCTGGTGCTCGCGATCGGGGTGCTGGGCTATGCGATGCGGCAAGTCAAGCTGCCGGTGCTGCCGCTGGTGCTGGGCGTGGTTCTGGGCTACCTGGTCGAGTCGAACTATCGGCGCAGCCTGCTCATCTCGGGCGGCGATCCGATGATCTTCGTCACCGACCGCGTCTCGCTGGTCCTGCTGCTGCTGGCGGCGGTGCTGACGGCCTACACCCTGTGGAAGGAGTTCCGACCCGTGAAGACGATCCCATCTCCCGAGGTCCCTGTATGAGCACGATCGCCGAGCGCCTGGCCGATGTCCTGGCGCGCTGCGCGCCGCAGGCCGACCCGCTCGCCCGACCGGTCGCCGAGCGACTGGTGCTCGACATCACCGGCCTGTGCATGGCCGCGCGGCACGAGCCGTACGTGCGCGCCGCCATCGCCAGTATCGACCAGCCCGGCCCGTGCAGCGTGATCGGCCACGCCGCCACGATGGGCGTCGAGGGCGCGGCTTTCGTCAACGGCACGGCGGCGCACGGCGAGGATTTCGACGACACCTATGGGGCGGCCCGATCCACGCCGGCGCGGTCATCGTGCCGGCGCTGCTCGCCGCGGCCGAGCGCCACGACCTCGGTGGCGTCGACCTGCTGCGCGGCATCGCGGCCGGCACCGAGGTGATGTGCCGGCTCTGCGCGGTGGCGCCGACACTGGTTCACAAGGCCGGCTTCCACCCGACCGCGATCTTCGGCGTGATGGGCGCGGTGGCGGGTCTGGCGGTCGCGATGAAGGCGACGCCGGCGCAGACCGTGCATGCCTTCGGAATCGCCGGCAGCCTGGGCTCGGGCATCATCGAATACCTGGCCGAGGGCGCCTGGACCAAGCGCATGCACCCGGGCTGGGCGGCCCAGTCGGGCTACCGCGCGGTGCGCCTGGCGCTGGCCGGCTTCGAGGGCCCGCGCACCGTGTTCGAAGGCACGCACGGCTATTTCCACGGCTACGCAAAAACCACGAACGGCGACTTCGAAGCCATGCTGGCCGGCTTCGGCGACGCCTGGATCTGGACCACGATCGCCTTCAAGCCGTATGCCTGCGGCACGATGGCGCATCCGTTCATCGACTGTGCGCGCGCCTGGCGCGCCCGCGGCATCGCCCCGGCACGCATCGCCCGCATCGACTGCGAAACCGCCGAGGGCATCGTGCACCGGCTGTGGGAGCCGCTGGCCACCAAGGCGGCGCCGCCGAATGCCTACGCCGCCAAGTTCAGCATTCCTTATGCGATCGCATCGGCGATCGTGCGCAACGATGCCGGGCTGTCCGACTACACCGACGCGCTGGCGCACGACCCGGCCCTGCGTGCGGTGGCCGCCAAGGTGCACTACGTGATCGATCCGGCCAACCCGTATCCGCAGCGCTTCACCGGCCATGTGCGGGTGACGCTCGACGACGGCACGGTGCACGAGCACCGCCAGGATCATTTCAAGGGCGGCGCCGGCCACCCCTTGTCCGATGCCGACCTGCGCCACAAGTTCGACGCCAACTGCGTGCACGGCGGCCTGACCGTGCACGAGGCAAGCCATCTGGCCGGCACCATCGGCCACCTGTTCGAGGCCCGCACGGTGCGCTTCGGAGCCACCGCATGATCGAGCGGCCGGTCGCCCTCGTCACCGGCGCGGGCCGCAACATCGGGCGCGAGATCGCGCTCGCGCTGGCGGCCAGCGGGCACGCCATTGCCGTCAACGTGCGCAGTTCGGTCGACGAGGGCCAGGCGGTGGTCGACGCGATCGAACGCGCTGGCGGGCAGGCGCTGTTGTGTCCGGCCGACGTCGGCGATCGCGCCGCGGTGGCTGCGATGGTCGAGCGCATCGGTGCCGCGTGGGGCCGGCTCGACGTGGTCGTCAACAACGCCGCGATCCGGCGCGAGGCCGCGCTGGCCGATCTGACCGAGACCGACTGGCACGACACCTTGCGCGTGGTGCTCGACGGCGCCTTCTTCTGCAGCCAGGCCGCGCTCGCGCTGCTGAAGGCCTCGCCGCGCGGCGCGATCGTCAACATCGGTGGCCTGACCGCGCACACCTGCGCGACCCACCGGGTCCACGTCGTCACCGCCAAGGCCGGACTGGTCGGCCTGACGCGGGCGCTGGCGCACGACCTGGCGCCGCACCGCATCACCGTCAACTGCGTCAGCCCGGGGATGATCGATACGCTGCGCCAGGCCGCCAGCGCCTCGGCCGCGCCGGCCCACCACGCGACACGCAGCACGCTGCTCGGGCGGCGCGGCAGCGCCGCCGAGGTGGCGCAGGCGGTGAGCTACCTTTGCGGCGACGGCGCCCGCTTCGTCACCGGCCAGGTGCTGCACGTCAACGGCGGCGCCTACCTCGGCGGCTGAGGCGCCCGTGCGGGCATGGTCGGACCGGCATCACCCGACGGGAGCCAGTCATGATCCACGCGATGAACCACTTCACCGTCACGGCCGGGGACCGTGCGCGCACCCTCGCTTACTACTGCGAGCTGCTCGGCCTGCAGGAGGGCCCGCGACCCGACCTCGGCTTCGCGGGCGCCTGGCTCTATGCCGGTGGGACGCAGGCCGTGCTGCACCTCTATTTCGACCGGCCGCTACCAGCGCAGCGCACCGGCGTCATCGACCACCTGGCGTTCAGTGCACGCGGCTTGTCCGAGACGAAGGCCCGCTTCGAGGCCGCCGGCGTGCCCTACCAACTGCGCCGGCAAAAGGAATCGGGCATCTGGCAGCTGTTCAGCCACGACCCGAACGGCGCCAGGGTGGAACTCGACTTCGACCCGGCGGAGTCGCCCTGAGCCGTTGCGGCGGGCCGCCTGCTCAGCCGGGCTTGAGGCTCGCGAGGTACAGGTGCAGCGCGCGCGCGTCGGTGTCGTTGAACTTGCCCAACGATTCGAACGGCATCACCGCGAGCTTGCGGCCCTCCGGGCTGGTGCCCGAGCGCAGCATCTTGAGGAAGGCGTCGGCATCGCGGTAGCGCGTCGCCATCACGCTGCCCTCGCCCGGCGCGAGCCGCGCAGCGGCCGGCCAGTCGGGCGGCGCGCCCGGGATCTTGCCGCCCTCGAGCTTCGGGCCGTGGCAGCCGAGGCACATGTTGGCGACGTACTTGCCGTGCTCGACGGTGAGGCCCTCAGCGATCGCCTGCTGCGGCGGCAGCGTGTGGTCGATCTTGTCGGCCGCGTCGCGGATCTGCCCGAAGCCGTACAGCACGCGCGCCGACAGCGGAAGTTGCAGCACGGCCGCGCCGCCGCTCGCCGGCGGCAGCGTCGCGACGTGCGCGAGCAGCGCCCCAAGGTCGGCATCGGTCAGCCGGTTGAAGTCCTCGCTGGGCATGATGCGCAGCGGACGGCCGTCGGGTTTGACGCCATGGCGGATTGCACGCACCCAGTCGACCGGCTGGTAGCCGGTGGTCGCGCTGCCGGCACCGCGCGTGATGTTCGGCGCCGCGAGCTTGACGCTGGTGCCCTCTTCGGCGAAGACGCGCCCCGCGCCGTTGCTGCCGTGGCATTCGGCACAGCCGCGCGACTCGAACAGGTAGCGGCCGCGGGCGAGCGAGGTCGCATCGGTCGGCACCGCCACCGCCTGCGTCACCACCTCGATCTTGCGCGCCGCCTTGCGGCCGGCCAGTTGCAGGCCGACCACGACGGCGATGGCGACGCACCCGACCAACATGCCAACGGCCCACAGGCCACGGCGTACCCAGACTTCCATCACAGCTCCCGGGTGTTTTTTGACCCGGCGAGCTTAGGGCGCCGTTGCGCGCGGTGCGACGGTATCGACCCGGGTCGCATGGGACGCTGATGCAGGCGCGCGGCGGCCGCGGGTGCGCGACCGCACCGCTCAGGCAGGCCGGTCGGCGGCGAAATCTTCCTCGAAATACTCATCGCTCGCGCGTGAAGACGTGTCGCGCTGGCGGGCTTCCTGCTGGCGCAGCTCGGCGCGGCGGATCTTGCCGGAGATGGTCTTGGGCAGCTCGGCGACGAACTCGATCCGGCGCACCCGTTTGTACGGCGCGAGGCGCTGGCGCGCGTACGCGAAGATCGCGGCGGCCAGTTCCGGCCCGGCCTGTGCGCCCGGGGCGAGCAGCAGATAGGCCTTCGGTACCGCCAGCCGCAGCGGGTCGGGGCTCGGCACCACCGCCGCCTCGGCGATCGCCGGGTGCTCGAGCAGCGCACTCTCGAGTTCGAACGGGCTGATGCGGTAGTCGGACGCCTTGAACACGTCGTCGGCGCGGCCGACGAAGGTGATGCAGCCGTCGGCGTCGCGGCTGGCGACGTCGCCGGTGTGATACAGCCCGTCGCGCAGTGCCTCGGCGGTCTTCTCGGCGCTGTCCTCGTAGCCGGCCATCAGGCCGACCGGACGCTCGGTCAGGTCGATGCAGACCTCGCCTTCGTCGGCCGGCCGGCCCTCGGCGTCGATCAGGACGATCCGGTAGCCGGGCAGCGGGCGACCCATCGAACCGGGCTTGACCGGCTGGCCGGGCGGGTTGCCGATCAGCGCGGTGGTCTCGGTCTGGCCATAGCCGTCGCGCAGGGTCAGGCCCCAGGCCATGCGGACCTGCTCGATGACCTCGGGGTTGAGCGGCTCGCCGGCACCGATCAGCTCGCGCAATCGCAGGCGGCCGCGGTAGGCCGCCAGGTCTTCCTGGATCAGCATCCGCCACACGGTGGGCGGCGCGCACAGGCTCGTCACGCCGTGGCGCTCGAGCGCGCCCAACAGACCCGTGGCATTGAAGCGCGCGCTGTTGTAGATGAAGACGCAGGCGCCGGCGATGAAGGGTGCGAAGAAGCAGCTCCAGGCGTGCTTGCCCCAGCCCGGCGACGAGATGTTGAGGTGCACGTCGCCGCGACGCAGGCCGAGCCAATACAGCGTCGACAGGTGCCCGACCGGGTAACTCTGGTGGGTGTGCAGCACGAGCTTGGGCTGGGCGGTGGTGCCGGAGGTGAAGTACAGCAGCAACGGGTCGGTGGCGCGGGTCGGCGCGTCGGGGAGGTAGACGTCCGACGCCTGCGCGCCGTCTTCGTAGCGCTGCCAGCCGGCGGGCACGGCGTCGGGGGCGGCACCGACGACGACGCGCGTGTAGTCGCCAGGCAGCGGGTCGAACTTGGCAGTCTGCGCGGCGCCGACCACCACGTGGCGCACCCCGCCGCGCTCGAACCGGTCGCGCAGGTCGTCGGTGGTGAGCAGCGCGGTGGCCGGCACCAGCACCGCGCCGAGCTTGATCACGCCGAGCATGGTCTCCCACAGCGCGAGCTCGTTGCCCAGCATGAGCAGCACCCGATCGAAGCGCCGAACGCCGAGGCCGCGCAAGTGGTTGGCGACCTGCGCCGAGCGGCGCGACAGCTCGGCATACGAGCGCTTCACGTCACTGCCGTCCTCGCCGACGATCCACAGCGCGGGCGCGTCGCTGCCGGCCATCGAATCGAAGTGGTCGAGCGCCCAGTTGAACTCGGTCAGCACCGGCCAGCGGAACTGCTCGACCGCCGCGGCAGCGTCGCTGCGCAGTCGCAGCAACAGGTCGCGCGCGGCGTGGAAGTCGGACAGCGAACTCACGGCATCACCGCCATCGACGCGTGTCAGCGCCGCGCCAGATAGGCGGCCAGGTTGGCGGCCGCCTGGGTCCGCACCTGGTTGCGCAGCAGGCCCGACCAGCCGAACAGCGTGCCCGGCACCCCGAGCGCCTGGCGCGACCAGCGCCAGAAATCGAAATGGTCGTTGTGCTGCGCGATCAGGCCGTCGCGAAATACGAACTGCGCCTCAATGATGTTGTGCACCAGTTTGCCGGTGGCGCTGAAGCGGTAGTGCGCCTCCCAGTGCGCGCGGCCGGTCGTCGCATCGGCCGAGATCGAGCCGGCCTTCAGCTTCCAGGCGTCGGCCCCTTTGGCCCGGGTGGCGTCGCACAGCATCCGCCACATGCCGCCGATCTGCTCACGGCCCTGCAGCGTGAACACCGGGTCGGCGAAGCGCGCGTCCGGCGTGTAACAGGCCTGCATCGCGGCGCCGTCGAGCGCGGCGAAGGCGGCGTACAAGTGTTCGATCAGCGCGGTGTGGGTGGGGTGGTTCACGGGAGTACCTTCGGGCTGCGCACCCCGCAATTTTCGCTTCGGGCGGCTGGGCCGGCTCATGGATCGTCGGGTGGAGTTGGCGACATCGCGGCACCGTTCCCGCCGAGGACGGCCGTGGGGCGTAGCCTAACCGGATCGGCCGCGGCGCGGCAGCTGCAGGCAGGGCACAGCGGCGCCGCTTGTTGGTAGAGACCCGCTCCTCGCGGGTCCGCGGAGGCGTTCAAATATGCCGCCGATACACCCTCTGCATTCAAGGACGACCCGATGAAGCTCTCGATCCCCACCCGCTGGCTGGGCGCCGTTCTCGGCGCCCTCGCCCTGGCCGCCGTCGCCGTGCCGGCCGCGGCGCAGCAGGTCATCACGCTGCACGGCGCGGTCCAGTTCAACGACGACCACGCGTTCAACAAGTCGCTGCTCAAATTCGAGGAGCTGGTCAAGAAGTACTACGGCAAGCCGATCAATTTCGTGCTCCACCGCAACAGCGAACTGGGCCTCGAGAAGGACTATTTCGCCTATATGAACCAGGGCATCTCGGTCGACTACGGCATCGTCTCGCCGGCCCACATGTCCACGTTCTCCAAGGCCGCGCCCTTCATCGACGCGCCCTTCCTGTTCCGCGACCTCGCGCACTGGAACAAGGTGCTCGACGCCGACCTGCTGAAGCCGATCGCCGACGAGGTCGCGCAGAAGGCCGAGGTGATGCTGATCGGCTATGCCGGCGGCGGCACGCGCAACATCTTCGCCAACAGGCCGGTGCGCAACCTGGCCGAAATGAAGGGGCTGAAGGTGCGCGTGCAGGGCGCGCCGATCTGGAGCCGCACCTTCGCGGCGGTCGGCATGGCGCCGACGGTCATCGCCTACAACGAGGTCTACAACGCGATCCAGAACGGCGTCATCGCCGCCGGCGAGAACGAGGCCGCGGGCGTCGAGCAGATGAAGTTCTACGAGGTCGGCCCCAACCTGAACATGACCGAGCACGCGATCACGATCCGGCCGATCTGCTTCTCGGGCAAGACCTTCGCCAAGCTGCCGGCCGACCTGCAGGCCGCCATCGTCAAGGCCGGCAAGGAAGCCGGCACCTACGGTCGACAGGTCGAGTCGAGCGAGGACAGCGCCAAGCTCGAGGCGCTCGAAAAGGCCGGCAAGTTGAAGCGCATCCCGTTCACCGAGCGCG
>JBDSZM010000087.1:0-12914 GCA_039925165.1 Burkholderiaceae bacterium | reverse complement strand
GACGCCCGCCGCCTGCGGCGCGGTATCGCCGGCGTGGATGGTCCAGGCGCGCACTTCCTTCGGGCCGGCGGTGAAATAGGTCTGCAGGCCGAGCAGGCCGAAGGCGGCGCGGATCAGCCGGGCGAGGCCTGGCTCGGTCTGGCCCATCTCGGCCAGGAACATCATGCGGTCGGCCTCGTCCATGTCGGCCAGTTCGGCCTCGGTCTTGGCGCAGATCGCCACCACCGGCGCGTTCTGGCCCTTCGCGTACTCGCGCAGCTGGTCGAGATAGCGGTTGTTCTCGAAGCCGCTCTCGTCGACATTGGCGACGAACATCGCCGGCTTGGCGGTGATGAGGCACAGCGGCTTGAGCACCGCGCGCTCTTCCTTGCTGAAGGCGATGGACCTTACAGGCTTCGCCTCGTTCAGCGCCGCCTGGCACTTGACCAGCACGTCGACCAGGCGCTGCGCCTCCTTGTCGTTGCCCGATTTCGCGACCTTGACCGAGCGCGCGAGCGTCTTGTCGACCGTCGCCAGATCGGCCAGGCACAGCTCGGTCTGGATGATCTCGATATCGCTGACCGGGTCGACCTTGCCGGCGACATGAATCACGTTGTCGTCGTCGAAGCAGCGCACCACGTTGACCAGCGCATCGGTCTCGCGGATGTGGGCGAGGAACTGGTTACCCAGGCCCTCGCCCTTGCTCGCCCCGGCCACCAGCCCGGCGATGTCGACGAACTCGACGATCGCCGGAACGATGCGCTCGGGTTTGACGATGGCCGACAGCGCCTGCAGCCGCGCATCGGGCAACTCGACGATGCCGACGTTGGGCTCGATGGTGCAGAACGGATAGTTCTCGGCCGCGATGCCGGCTTTCGTGAGGGCGTTGAAGAGGGTCGACTTGCCGACGTTGGGCAGGCCGACGATGCCGCATTGGAGGCTCATGGCAGGGCTTTCGGAGAGGAACCCCGAATTTTAGGTGGCTCGGTCGTCGAGCCCTCGAGGCGCGCCGCGTATGCCTTCCGATCCATGCCGTTCGCGCGAGTCCGGCTGCTACGGGCGAGGGACGACGCCGACGCCGACGCGGCCTAGATTCGACCGCCGAAGCCTCGCAGATTCCGCCGGGGCGTCGATAAGGGGAGTCCTGATGTCCGATGCACCGCTGTTTGCGCCTGCGTCTGCGGCCGATCCCGGCGGGCGCCCCCGGCCGCACCGACCTGCCGCGCCGGCGTGGGCATGCCTCGCGCTGCTGGCGCTGTCGGCGTGCCAGGAAGCCCCGGCGCCGCCGGTGCGTCACGGCGCTTTGCCGACCCGTCCGGCCATGGTCACGCTCGCGACGCTGGGGCCGGTCGACGCCTCGCGGCGGCCGGGGCTCGCGCCGTCAGTTCCGCGCAGCCAGGCCCGGCGTGACGTGGAACAGTTCGCGCTGAACGTGCTGCTGCTCCCGTTGTTCGACGACGATCAGCCGACGCGCTGGGCCGACCCCTCGCTGGCGTTCGACTGCGACGCCGCCGATGTGCGTATCGACGGGCGGCGGCCCGACGTCGGTGCACCCGTGCCACGCGAGCCTTTCACGGTGCGCTGGGCGATGCGCGGCTGCCAGCCGCTGGATACCTACGTTCAGATGTCGGGCGACGTCGAGCTGCGGGTCGAACCGGTCGCCGGCGGATATCGGGCGCGGGTCCTCCCGCACCCACTTCAAGTGACGTCGACGAGCGGCGTCGAGACCCTGTCCGAGCCCTTCGATGCACGCCTGAGCGTCGGCCCGTGAGGGTCGCCCGAGGGCATCTTTGCTCGAGCAGGGCGCCCCAGCACTCGGCCGCCTGCGGCGCGCTACCCTGGCGCCTCGGCCGCGGACTGGCCGCGCTAGGGAGCCCGCATGAATCGATTGGTCACGCTCGCCCCGCACGTCAAGGACCTGGGCGGCGGCTTCATGGTGCGCCGGCTGCTGCCGGCGGCCCGGCGCCGCGCGGTCGGGCCGTTCGTCTTCTTCGACCACTTTGGACCGGTCGTCGCACGGCCCGAGGACAACGTCGACGTGCGCCCGCACCCGCACATCGGCCTCGCCACCGTGACCTATCTGTATGAGGGCGCGATGATGCATCGCGACTCGCTCGGCACGGTTCAGCGCATCGAGCCCGGCGCCATCAACTGGATGAGCGCAGGGCGCGGCATCGTCCACTCGGAACGCACCCCCGACGACCTGCGCGACACCACCCGGCGCAGCCACGGATTGCAACTGTGGGTTGCGCTGCCGGCCGGGCACGACGAAGACGCGCCGAGCTTCGCGCACACGCCGGCTGCGGCCTTGCCCGAGATCGACGTCGATGGCGCGCGGGTGCGGGTGTTGGTCGGATCCGCCTTCGGGCGCGTATCGCCGGTGCAGACCGCGTCGCCCACGCTCTACCTCGACCTGCAACTCGCGCCAGGGGCGACGCTCGAATTGCCGGCGCTCGCCGACGAGGCGGCGCTGTACGGCATCGACAACGACTATGACGTCGACGCGCAGCCGGTAGCGGCCTGCAGCATGGCGTTGCTGCCGAGCGCAGCGACGGTGCGCCTGCACGCACCCCGCGGCGCGCGCATCGCACTGGTCGGCGGCACCTCGCTCGGGCCGCGCTTTCTGGCCTGGAACTTCGTCGCGCGGAGCCAGGAGCGCATCACGCGGGCCGAGGCCGACTGGCTCGCGCTGACGGCCGAAGGTCAGACCGCGCAGGCGACCGGTCGCGGCTTCGACCCGGTGCCCGGCGAGTCGGACTTCATCCCTTTGCCGCCACGGCCTGCGGCCCGGGGCGTGACGCCCGACGCCGCAGCATGAGTGCGTTGCCGGCCACCGCCAGCAGCACGCCCAACCCGGTCCAGGCGTCGGGCCGGTAACCCTCGAGCAGCGTCGATACCGCCAGCGCGAGCAGCGGCGTCATGACGCCGATGGTGCCGGCCGGGCCGGGGCCGATCCGGTTTTGCAGCGTCAGGTAGCAGGCGAAAGTGAGCACCGAGCCGGCCAGCGCCAGATACAGCAGGGTGCCCCACCAGACCGCGGTGGTCGGCAGCACGAAGCTCGCGCCCTGCAGCGCCGCCACCACGGCGCAAACCAGCGCGCCGCTCAGCATGCCCCAGCCGAGCGACGGCCAGAACGGCAGCCCGCGGCTCTGGTTGCGGCTCGCCGCCAGGCTGCCGATCGCCGACAGCAGGACCGATGCGACGGTGAAGAAGGCGCCCCACAGCGCCGTCTCCGAGAGCCCGGCCTTGCGCATCTCGGGCCAGAAGATCAGCGCCACGCCGGCCAGGCCGAGCACGCCGCCGGCGACGAAGCGGCGGTCGACCCGCAGTCCGTACAGCGCCTGTGCGCCGAGCCCGGCGATCAGCGGCGAGGCCGAGTAGCCGACCGCGACCAGCCCCGACACCAGGTAGCGCTCGGCGTGGTAGACGCACAGATACGACACGCCGTACATGAAGGCGCCCTGGAAGAAAAGCACGGCGTGCACGCGCGGCGCGTACAACAGCGGCAGGCCACGCCAGGCGCAGTACGCCAGCACGCCGCCACCGGCCAGCGCGAAGCGCAGCGCCACCCCGACCTCGGGCGAAGCGACGCCGATCTGGTAGGTGATCGCGTACCAGGTCGTGCCCCAGGTCAGCACGCAGACCGCGAACAGTTGCGCGTTGCTCAAGCGCTGCACGGCAGGCCCTGTTGCGAGCCGCGGCTGCGCAGCCGGGCCCGGCCCGGAACGCGGCGCGGCCGCCTCATGCCCCGAACGCGTAGGTCGCGCGGCCGGTCATGCCGCGGCGCAGCACGCAGTCGACGCCCTCGACGACAACGGCGTTCATGCCGAAGCTGAGCTGTCCGTCGATGCGCGGATCGGCGCGGTAGTCGGCCAGCACCGCGCCGACCGCGCCACCCTGCACGCCGGTCGCGGGGTCGACGTCGGGGATCGAGCAACGCCCGCACGGCTTGACGAGGCGGATCCGCACCGGGCCGGTCGGGGTCTCGAAGAGGATCTCGTCGAGGTGGTCCTCGGCGTGCGGGTCCAGCCCCTCGAGCACCAGGTTGGGCCGGAAGCGCGCCATCGCGACCGGCGCATCGCCACGCGCGGCGAGCCGGCGGTTGACCTCGTCGAGCGAGGCAGTGCCGGCCACGAGCAGCGGGAAGGCGTCGCTGAAGGCGTTCTCGGCCTCGAACTCGCCGGTCCAGGCCGGATCGCTCAGGCGCCGCTGCCCGGGGTCGAAGCGGGCCAGCCGCAAGGGAAAGTGGACCCCCGAGACGCCTGCGGCGACAGCCCCCCGAGGGGGCGCGTCCGCCTCGGGGCGGCCCGTCGGCGGAGCGCCGAGGAAGTCGCTGAACCACTGGGCGCACAGCGCGCCCATGTCGTAGGCATCGACCTCGTCGTCCCACACCGTGACCCGACAGGCCGCCTCGACCGTGTCGAGCGACAGGTGCAGCGCCAGCATGCCGGGCGCGCGCAACACCAGCTCGGAATGCCGGAACGCCGGCTGGACCAGCGCCATCCTCGGCAACCGGCGCTGGCTGACGAAGCGGCCTTGCGCGTCGACGATCATCCAGGCGCGGTCGAACTCGAGCCCGGTCTCGACCAGCGTCGCCGCATCGACCTCGAGCCCGCCGCACGACTTGACCGGGTGGACCCGCAACCCTGCCAGGCGCACGTCGGCGTCACCGGCGAGGCCGGGATCGCGGCTCATCGGAAGAGCCCTTTGAGGGTGTCGCGCAGCACGTCCTTGGGCGCGGCGGGCCGGCCGTCCGGCGCCGCGGCGGGCGGTTTGAGACCGAGCCGGTCGCGCAGCTTGTCCTCGAGCTGGTTGCGCAGCAACGCGGTGGCGACGCCCGACCACTGGATCTGCCAGTCGATCGCGTCGAACGGTCCGGCCAGGCGCACCGGCACCGTCAGCCCGCGCAGGGCGGCCAGGTCGGCGCCGTCCTGGCCCTTCAGCGTATCGGTCACGGTGGCGCGCACGGTGTAGTCGATCCGGCCCTTGCCGATGTCGGCGGAACCTTCACCGCCGAGGCGTAGGAACGGGCTCTTCACATCGAGGTCGGTGCTGCGCGCCACGCCGTCCGCAATCCGGAAACTCGCGCTCAGGGTCGAGAAGTCGGTCTTCTCGGTCCGGTTCGCCTTCACCTCATGGTCAGCGCGCTGGGTCAGCGCGGCCCGCGCCTGGCGCAGCCGTTGCGCGAGGTTGATGCCCTTGACGGCACCGTCGCGCAGCTGCAGCTCGGCAGTGCCGCGCAGGCGCGACTTCAGCTCGGCGGTGCTGCGGCCGGCGCTGTCCAGGTCGACCGTGACCCGGCCGCTGCCCTCGAGCAGGTCCTTCTGCGCCACGTCGCGCAGCAGTGCGTTGACGTCGACGCCACTCGCGACCGCCTTGACCGAGACCCGGCTCGCGCGCGCATCGGCAAACGCCGAGCCGTCGACGCTGCCGCCCCAGACGCGTCCCTGCAAGCGACTCACGCGCAGCATGCCGGCGTCGAGCGTGGCGTCGAGCCGGGCGTCGGTGATGCGGACCTGACGGACTGCCAGGCTCTCCGCGCGCAGGCTGAAGTTGCCGTCGATCGCGCGCAGCCCGGACAGATCGAGCGGCACGTCGGCGCCGGACTTGGCCGGTGCCGCGAGCGGCGGTGGCGACGGCAGGAAGGCATTCAGGTCGAGCGCGTCGAAACGGGCCTGCGCCTTGATGTTCGGCACCGCGCCGGACAGATCGGCCTGGCCGTCGATGCCCAGGCGCTGGCCGTTGACCTGCCCGGCCAGCGCCCAGCCCACGGCCTGTGGCGCGGCGCTCGCCTTGCCGGTCAGGGCCAGCGCGATCGGCGGCAGGCCGCTCTCGGCGACCGTGGCCTTGAGGTCGAGCGCATCGAGCGCGAGCGACTTGCGCTGCGGGTCGAGCACCAGGTCGGCGCGCAGCGTGGCGCCGAGCTTGCGAGCTGCGCTGTCGCTGCGGAGCACGGCCTCGAAGGCGGGGATGCGGACCGCGTTGAAGCTGCCCGAAGGCGCGCCGCTGCGGAAGGTCGCCGCCAACGGCAAGGCGCCGCCGCGGGTGGTCTTGCCGCTCAGGGCGCTGCCGGTCAGCGCATTCGCCTGCACGTCGAGTGCCGGCCAGTCGAGGTCGACCTCCAGCGGCTGCGTGGCCTGGCTGCCGCGCAGCCGCAGCGCCAGGTCCTTGATGGCGAGCGTCTTGCGTTGCGGGTCGTAGGCGAAGCGGTCGATCGCGAGCGTCGAACCCGCCAGCTTGAAGCCGGCAGCATTCGCGTCGAGCGCCACCCGCAGCGCCTGCGCGTCGATCGCGCCGTTCGCAAAGCCCCAGCCGAGTCCGCCCTGCACGCGCGCCTCGACCGCGCTCGCGCCCGGCACGTCGCCCTTGAAAACGAGGTCCATGTCGGCCAGGCGCAGCAAGCCGGCTTCCAGGTCGGGCGTGAGGCGCGCCGTGCCGCCGACGTCGCCGTGGATCGCCGGCGCACGCAGCACCAGTTGCGCGGCGAGCCGCACTTTGGACTCGACGCCGCTCGCGATGCGGCCGGTCTCGAGTTCCTTCACCAGCACTTCGCCGTCGATGCCGGCCTGCGCGTCCTTGACGCGCACCCGCACGTCGGCGAGCGCCACGCCGCTGACGTTCAGGCGCAGCGGACGCCCGTCCGGCGTGACCGGCGCGCTGGCCGGACCGGAGGCCGACGAAACAGCCTCGGGCGCGAGCAGGTCGTCGATGTTGCGCCGGCCGCGCGCGTCGCGCAGCAACGTCAGGCGCACGCCACGGGCGTCGACCCGCCCGATCGCGACCTCGCCGCGCAGCAGCGGCCACAGCGCGACGGCGAACGAGGCCTCGTCGATGCTGGCAAAGCCCGGCGCGCCGCCCACCTCGCTCAGGCTGACGCGCGCAACCTTGACCGCGAGACGCGGCCACAGCGCCAGCTCCACCGGTCCGTCGATGGCCAGGGTGCGCTGGCGGTGGGTCTGCATCCAGTCGATCGCCACGCCCTTGACCGCGGCCGCGTCGAAGCCGCGCGCGTACCAGGCTCCCGCCGCCACCAGCAGCAGGACGACGACGCCCAGCGCCAGCAGGGCGCGGCGCAGCCAGAGGGACAGGGCAGACGGTGGGGTCATGAGCGGGATCGGGGAGCGGAATTGTGCCTGCCAGCGCCGCGGTGACCCAGGGGGTGGAATAAGCCCGCTCCCTACAATCGACGCGATGAACGAGGCGGACGTGCGGGTGCAGGGCACAGGCATCGTCGGGCGATGCCTGGCGTTGGCATTGGCGCGCCTGGGCTTGAAGGTGGCGCTGCGGGCGCCGTCGCTGCGGTCCGACGCAACCGAGCGCGTGGACGTGCGAGCCTATGCGCTCAGTGCCGCCTCGGTGGCGCTGCTGCGCGAGTTGCGGGTCTGGGACACGCTGCCGGCCGGCGCGCGCACCGCGGTCTACGACATGCAGGTGCGCGGCGACGCGCCCGGCGCCCACATCGAGTTCTCGGCCTGGCAGCAGCGGGTAGCGGAACTGGCCTGGATCGTCGATGCGCCACTGCTCGAGCGCGAACTCGCCGCCGCGATCGGCTTTGCCGCCAACATCGCCCGTGTCGACGAGGACGTGCCGGCGGCGCTGGTCGCCCTGTGCGACGGCAAGGATTCGAGCGCGCGCGAGCGTCTGGCGGTACCGGTGCGACGTCACGACTACCGGCAAAGCGCGATCGCGGCACGGCTCGTCGCCTCGCAGCCGCACGCCGGCATCGCGCACCAGTGGTTCACGCCCGACGGCGTGTTGGCGCTGTTGCCCTTCGACAGCCCGACCCCGCAGTGCTCGTACGCGCTGGTCTGGTCGTTGCCGACCGCGCGTGCGGCCGCCCTCTCGGCGCTCGACCCGGCGGCCTTCGAGGCGGCGCTGCACGGGGCCAGCGGTGGCGCGGCGGGCACCCTGACGCTGGCGTCGGAACGCGCGGCCTGGCCGCTCACGCTGGCCCAGGCCGAGGCCTGGTGCGGCCCGGGCTGGGTGCTGCTGGGCGACGCGGCGCATGTCGTGCATCCGCTGGCCGGCCAGGGCCTGAACCTCGGCCTGGCCGACGTCGCGACGCTGGCGCGGGTGATCGCGCAGCGCGAACCCTGGCGCGGCCTGGGCGACGAGCGGATGCTGCGCCGCTACGTCCGCGAGCGGGCCGCCCCGACCTGGGCGATGGCGCGCCTGACCGATACGCTCGAGAATCTGTACAACCACCCGGCCCCGGCGGCGCGAGTACTGCGCAACCGCGGGCTGACGCTCGTCAATCGACTCGCCCCCGTGAAGCGCTGGCTCGCCGCCCGCGCGCTCGACTCCTGAAAGCAACCACCATGTCACACCCCCGCTTCCTGACCGGCCTTGCCGGCGCCGCGCTGCTCGCGCTGGCCGCTTACACCCTGCCCGTGCAGGCCCAGGAGGCCGCGATCCGCAAGGCGATCACCGAGCGGTTGCCGCAGTTTCCGAAGATCGACGAAGTGCGCGAGGCGCCCCTCAAGGGGCTGTACGAGATCCGCGTCGGCACCGACATTTTCTATACCGATGCGGCCGGCAACCATCTGATCGAAGGCCAGTTGATCGACACCCGCAGCAAGACCAACCTGACCGAGGCGCGCATCGCCAAGCTGACCGCGATCGACTTCGCGAGCCTGCCGCTGGCCGACGCCATCGTCTTCAAGCAGGGCACCGGCGAACGCAAGCTGGTCGTATTTGCCGATCCAAATTGCGGCTACTGCAAGCGCTTCGAGAAGGACCTGGCCAACGTCAAGGACGTGACGGTCTATACCTTCCTGTACCCGATCCTCGGCGGCGACTCGCCCGAGAAGTCGCGCGACATCTGGTGCGCCAAGGACAGCACCAAGGCCTGGCGCGACTGGATGGTCAACGGCACGCCGCCGCCGCGCAACGTCGGCCAGTGCGACGTCGCGCCGCTGGCGCGCAATGCCGCGATGGGACGCAAGTTCAAGGTCACCGGCACCCCGGCGCTGGTGTTCGAGGATGGCAAGCGCGTGCCCGGTGCGATGTCGGCCGCCGACGTCGAGAAGCAGCTGGTGGCGGCGCGCAGCAAGGGCTGAGCGGCCGGCGGGCCGGCAAAGCCCGCACCCCGGGCCGTGCAGGACCAGCGGCGACAATCCGGTCGATGATCCAGTACCGAATCGGCATCGCCGACGCGCAGGCCCACCGCTTCGATGTCGCGCTGACGATTCCCGAGCCAGCGGCCGGACAGGTCGTGAGCCTGCCGGTCTGGATCCCGGGCAGCTACCTGGTGCGTGAGTTCGCGCGCCACCTGTCGGGACTCGAGGCGCACCAGGACGGCCGCGCGGTGAGGATCCAGCAGACCGACAAGGCGAGCTGGCGGATGGACTGCCGTGGCGGTGCGGCGCTCGAGTTGCGCTACCGCGTCTACGCCTACGACACCTCGGTCCGGGCGGCCTTTCTCGATCCGCAGCGCGGCTTCTTCAATGGCACCGGCACCTGCCTGCGGGTGCACGGACAGGAAGCGCGGCCGCATGCGATCGAGCTGACCGACCTGCCCGACGGCTGGCAGGTCGCGACCGCGATGCCGCCCGATGCAGTGCGGCCGCAGCGCTACGCGAGCGCGGACTACGACGAGCTGGTCGACCACCCGTTCGAGCTCGGCCGCCATTGGCGCGGCACGTTCACGGCCGCCGGCGTGCCGCACGAATTCGTCGTCGCGGGCGCGCTGCCCGACTTCGACGGCGAGCGCTTGCTGGCCGACGCGCAGCGAATCTGCGAGACGCATATCGCCTTCTGGCACGGCGCCACCCACCCGACGCCGCCGTTCGACCGCTACGTGTTCATGCTCAATACCGCCGAGGACGGCCATGGCGGTCTGGAGCACCGCGCCAGCACGGCCCTGCTGGCGGCCCGGCGCGACCTGCCGCGGCGCGGCGCCGAGCCGCCGGTGGGTGCGAACGGCGGCGGGCCGGGCGACGGGTACGTCAACCTGCTCGGCCTGATCAGCCACGAATACTTCCACGCCTGGAACGTGAAGCGGATGCGCCCGCGCGAGTTCGAGCGCTACGACTACAGCCGCGAGAACTACACCGAGCTGCTTTGGTTCTTCGAGGGCCACACCTCTTACTACGACGACCTGCTGCTGCTGCGCGCCGGGCTGATCGACCCGTCGCGCTACCTGAAGCTGCTGGCCAAGCCGGTGTCCGGGGTGCTGGCGACGCCGGGGCGCGGGGTGCACAGCGTCGCGCAGTCGAGCTTCGAGGCCTGGACCAAGTTCTATCGCGCCGACGAGAACACGCCCAACGCCACCATCAGCTATTACGCCAAGGGCTCGCTGGTGGCACTGGCCCTCGACCTGACCCTGCGCCGCGAAGGCAAGGGCACGCTCGACGAGGTGATGCGCACGCTGTGGCGCAGCGGCGGCGGCGGCCCGATCGACGAGGCCGACATCGCGGCCGCGCTCGAGACGGTGGGCGGACGCTCCTACGCACGCGAACTCGCGGCCTGGGTCCACGGCACCGACGAGCTGCCGCTGCCGGCGCTGCTGGCCGATGCCGGCGTCGACTGGCAGCCGCAGCCGGCCACGCTGGCCCAGCGCCTGGGCCTGCGCGTCAGCGAGAGTGCCTTGACCGGTGTGCGCGTGACCCACGTGCTGCGCGGCGGAGCAGCCGAGCAGGCCGGGCTCGCGGCCGGCGACGAACTGATCGCGCTGGGCGACTGGCGGCTGCGCCGGCTCGACGATGCGCTGCGCCTGCTCGCCGACGCCGCGCCGACGCCGCTGCTGGTCGCGCGCGACCAGCGCCTGCTGCGGCTGTCGCTCACGCTGCCGCCGCCAGCGCCGGCATCGCAGGCGGTCGGCGCGGTCGCGCTCGCGCTGGCCGAGGGCGCGCCACCGGCCGCGCTCGCGCTGCGCAAGGCATGGCTGGCGACCTGAAGCCGCGCGTCGGGCGGCGCCGCGCCGCCTGGCTGGCGCTGGTCGCGGGGGTGCTGCTGGCGCATGCCATCGTGACCCGCGAGGTGGCGCAGCGGATGCGCGATTTCAACCTCGAGCAGGCGATGCCGGCGCGCATCGAGGTCGCCTATGTGCGCGAGCTCGAACCGACCGCACCGCCGCCCGCCGCGCCCATCGCCGCTGCGCCTCCGCCCGCTGCGCAGCGCGCCGCGCCGCCGCAGCGCGCGGCCTCGGCACCGAAGGCAAAGCCGAAACCGAAACCGAAGCCCAAGGTCGAACCCGCACCCGAACCTGAGCCGCCGCCCGAAGTGCTGGCGCAGGCGCCGCCAGCGTCGCGGGTGGACCTGCCGCCCGAGCCGGCCGCGACACCGTCCGAGGTCGCCGCGTCGGCGCCGGTCGTTGCCGAAGCCGCATCGGCCGCGGATCCCGCGCCGTTCGCCAGCGCTGCCAGCGCGGGCAGCGGCAACCGCTTCGAGTGGCCAAACTCGACCCGCGTCAGCTATGTGCTGACCGGCAACGTGCGCGGCGAGGTGGCGGGCGATGCGCAGGTGCAATGGATCCGCGCCGACAACCGCTATCAGGTGCACCTGGACATCACCGTCGGCCCGGCCTTCGCGCCGGTCGTGACCCGGCGCATGAGCAGCGACGGCGAGCTGACCGAGCACGGCCTCGCGCCGCGTCGCTACGACGAGGACACCAAGGCGGCATTTCGCGACCGGCGTCGCCTGACCATGTTTTTCGAGCCCGACGCGATCGTCATGGCCGATGGCCAGCGGCGCGAGCGCCTGCCGGGCGTGCAGGACACCGCGAGCCAGTTCATCCACCTCAGCTATCTGTTCGCGACCCGGCCCGAACTGCTGCGCGTGGGCGGCACGGTCGAGGTGCCGCTCGCGCTGCCGCGCAAGATCGACCGCTGGATCTACGACGTGCTGGGCGAGGACGTGGTCATGGCGCCGTTCGGTCCACTCCAGACCTTTCACCTCAAGCCGCGCCGCGCGGTGCAGAAGAGCGGCGACCTGGTGGCCGAGATCTGGTTCGCGCCGGCCCTGCGCTATCTGCCGGTGCGCATCCGCATCGAGCAGGACCCGACAACCTTCATCGATCTGGTCATCGCGCGCCGGCCCGAACTGGCCGGACCGTGACGATCGTGCGCCGCTTCAGGTCGCTACGACGCTGAGAAAACGCTGCTCGAATTCGTCGGCCATCGCCGCACCGCGCTGGTCGCGCAGCAACTGCCCGGCGCGCTGCAGATGCGGCAGCAGCTGCTCGGTATTGGCGGATTGCTCGATCCGCACCGCCAGACCTTCGATCATGGGTCCGAGCCGGTCGATGAGGTGGCGCACCACGTCCCGGCGCAACTGGGCCAGGGCGCGAGGGTCCATGGCGCCGGTCGCGGGTCGCGCCGACGCGGCTTCGACCACCAGTGCGGGTGTCGCCGCGGCCGGGGTCGGTGACGCGACGGCATCGGTCGGCGCGGCGTTCGCCACGCTTTCGATATAGCCGCCGGCGTGCAGCGTGGCGAGCGCGGCCTCGCAATCGCCGGGGCACACCTTGGCCAGCGCCGCGCCGTCGCGCTTGCCGTCGACGAGGATCAGGGCGGTGCGCAGACGCGGCGCGAGCCGATCGACGCGGGACTCGATCTCGAGCTGGCCCCGGGCGGTCTTGCGGTAGATCGATGGCATGCCCGAGCGTAGCCGGCGCAAGCACGCGACGGGCGGCGCGACGGCCACGCACGCCCGTATAGTGCGCAGCACTGCACACCCGAAAGCCACCCATGGAGCGACAGTTCCTGCTGACCGAAGAGCGTGGCGGCGGCGCACTGCGCACCGGCCTCATCACGCTGAACCGGCCGCAGCAGCTCAATGCGCTGAACGACGGCCTGATGGACGAACTCGGCGCCGCGCTGACGGCGTACGACGCCGATCCCTTGATCGGCTGCATCGTCATCACCGGTAGCGCCAAGGCTTTCGCGGCCGGCGCCGACATCGGCGCGATGGCAGCGTGGACCTACATGGACGTC
>JBDSZM010000086.1:0-6591 GCA_039925165.1 Burkholderiaceae bacterium | reverse complement strand
CCGGGGTTGCACCAGGCCATGATCGACCACAGCTCGCCGAGCCGGTTCTCGATCGGCGTGCCGGTCAGCGCGAGACGGAAGCCGGCGCGCAGCGCGAGCGCGGCCCGCGCGCGGTGGGTGGCCGGGTTCTTGATGGCCTGCGCCTCGTCGAGCACCGCGCTGTGCCAGTCGACCCCGGCGAGCAAGTCGGCGTCGATCTGCAGCAGCGCGTACGAGCACACCAGCAGGCTGCCGGGACCGAGGCCGCGCAGCTGGCGCCGGCGGGCCGCGCGGCGTGCGGCGGCGGGTGCCGAGCCATCGGTCGGTGCCGCATCGGGCGCCGGCTCGTCCGCCAGGTCGACGCCTTCGAGCACGTCGCCGTAGAGCTCGATCCGCAGGCCGGGTGCGAAGCGCGTCGCCTCGGCGATCCAGTTGCCGCAGACCGAGGTCGGCGCGACCACCAGCGACGGTCCGCCCGCGGCGCGTTGCAGCAGCAGCGCCAGCGTCTGCACCGTCTTGCCGAGGCCCATGTCGTCGGCCAGCACCGCGCCGAAACCGCTGCTGGCCAGCCGCATCAGCCAGCGATAGCCGTCGAGCTGGTAGTCGCGCAGCTCGGCGGCCAGGCTGGCCGGTGGATCGGCCGTCTGCGACTGAGCCTGCGCCCAGGCCTGGCTGCGCGCCTGCCAGGCAGCGTCGCCGTCGAGCGCCAGGCCGTGGCCGCTGGCCTCCCAGGCCAGAGCGGCGACCCCCGACAGGCGCTGGCCGTGGGCATGGTCCTGCGCCAGCGCGGCCAGGTCGGCCAGCTGCTGACGCAGCCCATCGGACAAGGCGACGAAATCGCCCGCGCCGAGCGCGATATAGCGGCCACGGCTGGCCTGTGCGAGCGCCAGCAGCTCGCGCAGGCGCAGCACCTGCGCACCATCGAGCGCCAGGCCGCCGTCGACCTCGAGCCATTCGCCCTTCGGGGTCGAGCGGGCGACCAGCGTCACCGCCCCATCGGGCGCGGCACGGACCCGGATCGGCTCGCCCTTCGGCCACTCGGTGACGATCCGGTCGGTCAGCTGCGACAGACCCTCGACCACCGCCAAGGCCTGCTCGGGATCGTCGATGCGCCAGTCCGGGCCGGGCTCGGACGCCAGCGGCTCGACCGTCTCGACCAGCGCTTGCGCTGCCGCGCGTTCGGCCGCCAGGTCGCGCCGGGTCGACAGCGTGACCCCCTGGTGCACGGTGGTGACGCGCTCGCGTCCGCTGCCGGGCGCCAGGCGCGGCCCGAAGTCGCCGAACGGCGCGACGCGCAGCGCCAGGTCGAGTCCGCTGCGCTGCGGCGTGAGTTCGGCGCGCAGCAGGCTGCTGGCTTCGACCTCGTGGCCCGCCTGCGCATCGCTTTCGACCTGGAAGTGCGCCGTCAGCACGCGCAACGCGGCCTCGAGTTCGGCGCGCGCGGCGACCGGCACCTTCCAGCCCTGCGAGACCAGTTCGGCGACCCGAAGCTGGGCCGGCGTGAGGCGGATGAGCCGCGCCCGCGCGTCGCCGTCGGGGAGCAGCAGCACATTGCGCAGGCGCTGGCGCGCGGCCTGCCAGCGCGCCGGCAGCTCGTCGTCGCCGGCCTCGTCGGCGCGCTGCGAGGGACTGTGCACCGGGTCGAGCAGCGCAAAGGCGATGTGCTCGCCCTGGGTCATGACCTCGAGCGCTGGCAGCGATTCGACCACCTCGACGAAGCGCGTCGGTGCGTCGGCCCACGCGACGCAGGGATGGCGCACCAGCGCCGCCGCCGCGCCGGCCAAGTCGAGCACCGGCCGGTTGCAGTGATCCTCGCGCTGCACCGCGCGCAGCAGCGCGGCGTCATGAGCCGGCAAGTCCTTGCGCCGCAGCAGCGCCGCCAGGCCGACCGGTTTCGCCTTGCCCAGGCCGCGCACGCCGGCCTTCTGCTCGATCGGCTCGATGCGCTCGAGGCGGCCGTCGGCGCGCGCCGCGACGATCCAGATCAGCCGGTCTTGCAGACCCGGCGCGGCGCCGGGTGGCCGCAGGGCCGCCTCGCCACCGAGCGCGACGATGGACGCCAGCGCCTCGCGCCAACTGTCCTGCGGCGCGCCGATGAAGAACGGCTGCGCTGCATCGGCCGGCAGCACCGGCGCGTCGAAGAGGGTTGCCGCAGCGCGCCGCGCGAGCAGCGCCAGCCAGCGCAGGCCGGCGTGTTCGAAGGTTTCAGCGAGCTGCTGGGCGTGCTCCGGAGCGTGCAGCGGCGTCTTGACATCGAGGTGCAGCCACGCCGCCAGCAGCAGGTGGTGCAGGTAGCCGAGCGACAGCAGCCCGGCGTGCGCGCGCCGGGCGAGCACGAAGCGCTCGGGGTCGCGCCGGGCGTCGCCCAGGCGCTGCGCGATCGCTTCTTCCCACACCCGCCAGAAACCCGACGTGTCGGACTTGCCGCCCTCGGCGGCGACGAACTTGCGGGCACGGGTCCAGGCCGACGGCGTGGCTTGCGCGAGCAACCCCATGGCATAGACCCAGGCGATCCAGGGCGGGGCAAGGTTCTTGCGCCGGCCGCTGCTTGCGGCAAGCTGCTTGAGCGCTGCCTCGAAGCGACCGCAGCCGGATTCCCACTGCCCGCCGGCGATCTCGAACGCGCCTCGCAAGGCCTCGATCGATGCGCCCTGCAGTCCGTCGAGCAGGCGTTCGAAGGCGACCCGGTCGCCCGCGAAGAGCGCGCTCTCAGCCAGGCGACCGCGCAGCGACACGTCGAGCGTGGCCGGATCGCGCGCCGCGAGCCAGCCTTCGAACGCACGCAGCTCGGATTCGGCAAAACCGGACGGCGCGTCGAGCAGGTGCAGCGCGACCTCGTTGCCCAGGTCGGGCGGCAGACGCGCGAACAGGTGGACGTCGAACGGCGCCAGCAACGCCCGCGGCAGCGCGCTGCGAAACAGGTAGGTGCCGGAGACGAGTTCCAGCAGCCGCTCGAACAGCACCCGTTCGGCGCCACCGAAGACGACCAGGGCGATCGCCGCCGCGAGCTGCTCTTCCTCCTGAAAGCCGAGCGAATAGGCGCGGTCGAAACTGACCAGCCGGCGCCAGGCGTCGAACCAGGCACGCGCCGCCGCCGGATCGCGCATCAGGCTGCGAAAGCGCGCCTGCGCATGCGGGGCCGTCGGCCGCAAACGCCCTTGCGGATCGCGATGTGCGTGGCCGCTCTCGATCAGGCGATCGACATGGCCGCGCACCTCTTGCGGGTTGAAGCGAGTGCCGCGCTCGGTGCGCAACTCGGCCGCCATCATCAGGTCGGCCAGGCGCTGCACGCCGGTGGGGGCGTGCAGGACGCACAGCGCGTCGTGGACCCGCGCATCGTCGACGCCCATGCTGCGGTCGAGCGTGCGGACATCGCCGGCCGGCGGGTCGGAGGGCAAGGATCGGGGGCTTGAAGCGGTCAAGGGGCGGTCGGTGCGTGCAGGGAGCACGAGCCTACCCGAGCCGGCGCGATGGCCGCTCCGGCTCTCACACTCTCAGAGTTCGGTCAGCTCGATCGACTGAACCGCGAGATCAGTCGAGCGCCATCAGCTTGCGCCGCTTCTGGGTCTGGTCGATGAAGCACTGCAGCGCCCGCAAGGCGTCGCCGCGCGGGTTGACGAACTCGCAGCCGAGCCGCGTGCCGGCGGTACCCATGCTGAACGAGGTCACGTGCTGCAGCCGCAGGTCGATCAGCAGCCGGGTGTCGGCGTCGAGATCGATCCGCGCACCGTTCATCAGCACGCCCGGCGAGAGCGGCGGCACGTCGTCGGGCACGAACAGCGCGCAGCCGCCGATGCTCACGTCGAGCACGCGCAGCGAGAGTTCCATCTCGGGCAGCCCGGGGTGGCGCAGCAGCGCCGTCGGGGTGCTGCGCACCAGCGGGCGCACCCGGTAGCTGTCGCGGCGCTGGAAGCGGAACAGCTCGTGCGGAAAGGTCCCGATGAGGGCGTGCCGGTCGCCGTCGCGCACCAACGCCAGGTCGTGGACGTCGAACTGCAGCTTGACCCGATCGAGGTAGCCGATCACGACCGCCTCGTCGCCGTCGAGCATCGCGTCGACGCGCGGATCGTCGGCGTCGGCGCTGAAGGTCAGGGTGCCGCGCTGGGCGTCGAGCGTCCAAAGCTGGGTCGTGAGCGCGTGGCCGTCGCTGCTGGCGAGATGGAGCGGGACCCGTTCGTCGGCCAGCCGTTCCAGGAAGCCGGCGATCTGTCGCGGCGCGCTGACCCGGTAGCCTTCGAGACCGGCTTCGTGTGCGGCGGAGGTCATCGCGCGGCGCTCAATGCAGCGTCTTGGAGTGGCCCGACAGGATGTCGTCGAGGTCGTCGAGCCACGGTTCGGCCAGGGTCCGGATTTCGGCGTCGTTGACCAGGATGCGCTGCATGATGCGCGACTTGAGCTGCGCCTCCTCGTTGCCCAGCGCCTGCGACGCGGCGGCCTGCTTGAGCTTGCCGATCAGCACCGCGCAGGCGCCTTCGAGCTTGACCACATGGTCCCAGTTGCCGCTGCGGGCGGCGTCGAGCATGTCCTTGCTGGCCTGCTCGATGGCTTCGTAGTAGTTCAGGAGGTCGTTGTTCATGTCGGCGACGGGTTCGTGGCGCAGCGGGGCGAGGGCGGGGGCGCGGCGCATGGTGACGGGAGTACCTGCGTGTTGTGCACTCCGGTATGAGCCCTTCGGGCGGCCGGGCGGTCTCATGCCGCCTGTGCCTGCAGGCCGATCGATTCCCACGCCGACTGGATCGGACGCACCAGGCGCTGGCATTCGTCGATGGCGGCCTCGTCGTTGTGCAGGTTGGCGTGCGTCAGGCGCACGCTGACGTAGGCGTACAGGTCGCGCAGATCCATCGCGAGCTTGCCGCCGCCGGCCAGGTCGAGGCGCGCCTTCAGGCCCTCGTCGACGATGCGCGTGGCGCGCTGGAGTGCCTTGCACTTGGCCTCGACGTTGCCGCTTTGCAGGTGGCCGCGCGCCTGGGCGCAGGCGTCGAGCAAGCCTTCGAAGAGC
Organism: Burkholderiaceae bacterium; assembly: GCA_039925165.1. GTDB lineage: Bacteria > Pseudomonadota > Gammaproteobacteria > Burkholderiales > Burkholderiaceae_C > JBDSEG01. The sequence continues at coordinate 1,613 of JBDSZM010000086.1, read as the reverse complement.
ATCCCCACCAGGCGATGCTTGGAGGCCGACTCGACCCCAGTATCGACCTGCATCTTCTGGTACATGCCGGACAGGGCGTGGGACGGGTTGCGGTTCTGGCTGAACATCGAATGGGCTCCGGGGCGGGTTGCCGAGGTGTGGCGACTGCCTTGGTTATCGGTCGCGTTGCACGGCCCTTGAGAGCGGCGCTGACCGTGATGATCGACGCGGTGCCGGCCGACGAGGCAGCGCGTGGAGTGCGGCTTGCGGCGGGCGCGCACGGTCGCAGCCGCCCCGTCATCGGCGCGGCTGCGGCCCGACCGCCATCGGCGTCAGGCGGTGCTCTTGTTCCAGTTCGCGATCTGCTGCTGGACGTAGCTCGACAGCCCGGCCAGCTGGTTCATCTGGGTGTCGAGTGCGCTGTACTGGGCCCGCAGGCGGGCCTCGGTCCGCAGCACGCGGCTTTCGAGCTGCTCTTGGCGGTCCTTGTTGAGCTCGAGCTTGTGCTGCAGACCCTCGGTGTGCGACTGCACGGTGCCGTCGAACGCCAGCATGCGGTCGGTCAGCTTGCGCAACTGGGTCGCGATGCCGTCGTTGGCGGGCACCAGCGGGTCGTGGTTCGAGAACAGCTTGGTGATCTCGGTCAGGTTGGCCAGGCCGTTGCCGAGCTTGGTCGCATTCAGGCTCAGCGAGCCGTCGGTCTTGATGTCGAAGCCGATGTCCGACAGCCGGCCGAAGGCGCTCGAGCCACCGCTTGTGATGCCGATCAGGTTGCGCAGCTGCGAGCGGATGCCGAGTGCGGCACTGTCGCCCTGGAGTGCGCCGGCGGTCTTGGTCGCATCGTCGTACTTGGTCTGCGCCGCCAGCAGCGCATTGACATCGTTGTAGGCGGTGACGAAGGCGTCGATCTTCTTGCGGATGCTCTCGGCGTCGGTCGTGGCGCTGACCTGAACCGGCGTCGCCGTCACCTTCGACAGCGTGAGCGTGATGCCGTCGATGACCCCGCTGAGCGTGTTGCTCGCCGAGGTGATGGGCAGGTTGTCGAGCAGCGCGGTCGCGTCGGCCGCCGACTGCGCGAGCGTCATAGCGGTGGCGGCGACCTTCTCCGGGTCGTAGGCGAGGGCCGAGAGCCCCGCGGTGTCGGCATTGCCGCCATCGGCATCGGTCACGCCGACCCGGAATCCGTTGGCCGCACCGGTCGCACTCGAGCGCAGCACCAGGCGCGAGCCCGAGGCGTCGGTCAGGACCGAGGCGGTGACTCCGACGTTGGCGCCGTTGATGGCGTCGCGCACCTGCGCCAGCGTCTGGCTGCCGGGACCGATCGTGATGCTCGCGCTGGCGGCGCCGGTCTTGGGCGTGAAGGTGCCGGCCGACCAGGCGCCGAGCTGGATGTCGAGCGTGCCCTCGCCGAAGACGGCGTCGGGCGAGGCGTAGCTGACCGCCGTCGCGGCCGACTGGGCGGCGGCCAGCGCGGTCACCTGCACGTTGTAGCTGCCGGCGCGGGTGGTCGATCCGGTGGTCACGCCGACCGCGCTCGGGTCGGCCGAACTGCCGAGCGTCTGCGACCATGTGCCGGCCTGGCCGAGCGCCGACGCGGCGTCGCGCAGGGCCGAGAGCTTGGACTGAATCTGGCC
>JBDSZM010000085.1:0-9720 GCA_039925165.1 Burkholderiaceae bacterium | reverse complement strand
CCCGCCCGCAGTCCACTTAAAAATCGGGGAAAGCTGCCCAGACAAGCGAGACCACTTTTGTGGCAGGGGCGCCTCCGATGATGGACGCCCGCTATGCCGATCTTGCCGAGCGCCTGGGGGCCTAACTCTTGCTGTCGCCGGACGGCACGTTGCGGTCTTCGCCCTTCGAGTGCGAGGCGCCTTCTCGCTCGGCGCGCTCGAGTTCGGCCGCTTGCTCCGGGCTTTGTGGCGGGGCCTTGCGCGCCGCCTCGTCGACCCGGCCCGACTTCGCGAACTTCTCGACCGACTGGTCGTAGCGGCGCGCGGCGTCGTAGTCGCCCTCGCCCTGGACCGCATCCTTGCCCGCGGGCGGTTTCGATTCGTTGGGACTCATGCTTGGCTCCTTGCTGATGGTGGGGTTGAAGATCCGGCCCTGGCTCAGGCGGCCAGGGCGCGGGGCTGCGAGGTGATCTCTTCGGTGACGACCTCGAAGCGCAACAGCGAACTCGCGCCGAAGAGCATGGTGATCGGCACGTCGGCCGCGTCGCGCCCGCGGGCCATCACGATGCGGCCGATGCGGGGCTGGTTGTTGCGTGCGTCGAAGGTGTGCCAGCCGTTGCCGAGGTAGACCTCGAACCAGGCGCTGAAGTCCATCGGATTGGGCGACACGGGCACCCCGATGTCGCCGAGGTAGCCGGTCACGTAGCGAGCCGGAATGTTCATGCAGCGGCACAGCGTGAGCGCCAGGTGAGTGAAATCACGGCACACGCCGACGCGTTCGCGGTAGCCCTCGGCGGCGGTGCGGTTGGCGCGGGCCGCCATGTAGTCGAAGCGGATGTGGTTGTGCACCCAGTCGACGATGGCCTGTACCCGCGCCCAGCCCGGTGGCGTGGCGCCGAACTGGTTCCAGGCGAAGCTGAGCAGTTCGCTGTCGACCTCGCAATAGCGGCTCGGCAGCAGGAACTGCAGCGTCGACGCCGGCAGGTTGACCGGCTCGTGCTGGCGCGCCGTCGGGTCGAGACCGTCGCGCAGCCCCGAATCGCGCACGATCGCGTCGTTGGTGAATCGCACCGACGACACGCCGTAGGGAATGCTGATGCGCCCGCAGTGGTTGCCGAAGCTGTCGACATATTCCTGCGTTGGCAGATCGGGTGCGATGGCGAAGTTCTCGGGCGACTCCAAGTCGTCGCGGCGCGACGGATGGACGCGCAGCAGATACACCAACGCCGTGGGCGCGGACACCGCGAGCTCGATGTCGTAACCGATCCGGATCAACATGGCGGGAAACCCCTTTTGGAGTGGCTGTCACGATCTCACAAGCCAGTAACGTGCCACGTCCGACGGCGCAACGGGGTGCTGTAGGACGGCACCGGCAGTCGCAGCGTAGGCGGCGTCCCACGGCGGAAAGCGCCGCCATCCTTCGCGCCACCGGCACGCCCACCGTTACCGTGCACCCCAATTCAACATCTGCCCTCAGCACGCCATGGCCGCCGATCGACCCGCTGATACCTCCCGCGCTGGTTTGCGCGCCGCGACCCGACCGACGTTCTACGCGCTACTCGCCGGCCTCGGTCTGGCGATTGCGATGCTGATCGGGTTTCACGCGATGGTCGAAGGCGCGGTGCTGAAGGCACAGGCTTCCCGCGTGGCCATGAACGTGGCTGCCGATCGCGCTGCGCGCTGCCGCGCCGCCTCGAGCGCCGGCACCGACGACCTCTGTATGCTTCAGGTCGCGGTCTCGCCCCGGTTCGTGCACCCGGCCGGCGCACGCTTACAAGGCTCCGGCCTCGAGGCGCGCGCCGACTGACCCGACCCGAAGGGCGGCGCCCGCGCGCGGCGGACGCTGCGCTGTCGTTTCCGGGGCGCGCAGCCCCGCACATTCGGGGACCCGATGTCATCAGCGCCGGCCGCGCACGACGCGAATGCCTTGCCCCTCGGCGGTCTGGTCGTGTGCGATCGCTGCGGGCTCGCGCACCGCTGGCACGTCTTGGCGAGCGACAGCGTGGCCCACTGCACGCGCTGCGACGCCGTGCTCGGCCGCGGCCATCGGGTGGGGGTCCAGGCGCTGCTGGCCTTGACGTTGGCGGCGGCGTTGGTGCTGCTGATCGCCAACCTGGCCGACAACATGACCATCCGCCTGCGGGGCGGCGACATCGCGACGACCTTCCCCGAGGCCGTGCGCATCACCTGGCAGGCCGGCGAGCCGCTGGTCGCGATCGTCGCCGCCGGCACCGCGCTGGTCGCGCCGGCACTGTTCATCGGACTGCGGCTCTACGTGCTGCTGGGCCTGGCGGTCGGGCGCTTTGTGCCGGGCTTCGCCGGCTGCCTGCGCCTGCTGCACCAGGTCTCGCACTGGAACACGGTCGAGGTTTTGACGGTCGCCGCGCTGCTGTCGCTGGTGCGCATCGCGGCCCTGGCCGAGGCCAGCGCGGGTCCGGCCATCTACGCGTTCGGCGTCTTGGCCATGCTGCTGGCGGCGATCGACTCGGTCGGGCTCAAGCACCTGTGGTGGCATCGGCCATGAGCACGACCGGCGCGAACGCGACCGCGGATCACCTGCCCGCCGCGGCCCCGCCAGTGGCCGAGCCGTTGCCGCTCGGCTACCTGGGCTGCGAATGCTGCGGCCAGGTCAGCCAGGGACCGCTCGGCGAGAGCGAGTCGCTGGCCTGCCCGCGCTGCGCCCACCCGCTGTCATGGCGCAAGCCGTACAGCCTGCAACGCACCTGGGCCTACCTCGGCGCGGCCGCGGTGCTGTACATCCCGGCCAACCTGCTGCCGATCATGAGCACCACCACCGCGCTCAAGCCGACCGCGCACACCATCGCCGGCGGCATCGCCGAGCTCTGGATGGACGACGCGTGGGGCCTGGCGACGCTGGTCTTCATTGCCAGCATCGTGGTGCCGGTGCTGAAGATCGCCGTGCTTGCCCTGCTGGCGCTCACCAGCCGCTATGCGCCGCACTGGCGGCGGCTCGACCGGGCGCGGCTGTACCGGCTGGTCGAGGTGGTCGGGCACTGGTCGATGCTCGACGTCTACGTGGTCGTGCTGCTCGCCGCCACGGTGCGCTTCGGCGGTCTGGCAAGTGCCGAACCCGAACCGGGCTTGCTCGCCTTCGCGGCGGTCGTGGTGTTCACCATGCTCGCCACCCACAGTTTCGACGCCCGCATGATCTGGCAGGATCCCGACCGCGATGGCTGACACCGACGACCCCCAATCCGCGCCGGCGTCTCCGCCCCCGCCGCCACCCCCGGCGCCGCCGCTGTCGGCGCCACGCGTCGTGCGCAAGAACCCGATGCGGATCTCGCTGGTCTGGCTGGTGCCGATCGTCGCCTTGGTGGTCGGCGCGTCGTTGCTGCTGCGCACGCTGACGCAAGTCGGTCCGCGCATCGAGATCGAGTTCGCGACCGCCGAAGGCCTCGAGCCCAACAAGACCGAGGTGCGCTACAAGGAGGTGGTGATCGGCCGCGTCGCCGGGGTCAGCCTGTCCGAGGACCGCAAGCGCGTGCTGGTCAGCATCCAGCTGAGCCGTTTCGCCGCCGGCGTCGCGGTCGAGGACACCAGCTTCTGGGTCGTGCGGCCGCGCATCGGCACCGCCGGCATCAGCGGCCTCGGTACCCTGTTTTCGGGCTCGTACATCGGCGTCGATGCCGGCGTGTCCGAGACGACCCGGACCCACTTCGTCGGGCTCGAGACCGCCCCTTACATGCTGCGCGGCGAGCCCGGCGGCAGTTATGTGCTGCGCGCCGCCGACCTCGGTTCGCTCGAGATCGGCGCACCGATCTACTACCGCCACACGCGCGTCGGTCGCGTCGTCGGCTATACGCTCGAGCCGGCCGAAGACGCGCTCTCGGTCAAGATCTTCGTCGATGCGCCCTACCAGCAACTCGTCACGCGAAGCTCGCGCTTCTGGAACGCGAGCGGCATCGATCTCACGCTCAATGCAAGCGGCCTGACGTTGAACACCCAGACCCTGGTGTCGGTGCTGGCCGGCGGGGTGGCGTTCGAGAACCCGCCGGTCGGCAGCAAGCCTGCGCCGGCGCCCGACGGCACCGAATTCGCGCTGTTCGAAAACCGCCGCGGCGCCCTCGCGCCACCCGACGGACCGGCGCTGCCGGTGCGGATGGTGTTCGACCAGACGAGTCGCGGGCTGGCGGTCGGCGCGCCGATCGATTTCCTCGGGGTCGAGCTCGGCAAGGTGCGCGAGATCACGCTGCAGTACGACGCCGACCGAAAGCGCTACCCGGTGCAGGTGTTGGCCGACATCTACCCGTTGCGGCTCGGTGCCCTGCGCGACGCCATGCAGGTCGACGTGCGAGGCACGCCGGCCGGCGGCGCCGATGTCGACGCGGTGCTGCTGCAGCGCCTGGTCGACAACGGCCTGCGGGCGCAGATGCGCACCGGCAACTTGCTGACGGGCCAGCTTTACGTCGCGCTCGACTTCCTAGGCAAGGGCCCGGCGGGCAAGCTGGTGAGTGTCTCGGGCGTCACCACGATGCCGACCGCGCCCGGCACCTTCACCGAGCTGCAACCCCAGATCGCCCAGATCGTCGCCAACGTCAACAAGATCCCGTTCGAGACCATCGGGCGCGATCTGCAGACCACGTTGCAGCAGGCCAGTGGCGCGATCTCGAAGCTCACGCCCGAGGCGCAGCGGGCGCTGGCCGAGGTGACGCGCACGCTCGGGTCGGCCCAGCGCACGCTCGGCTCGGTCGAGGGCACGCTGGGCTCGGTCCAGGGTTCGCTCGAGAAGCTCGACAGCAACGTGCTCAACCCCAGCGCGCCGGTGCAGCGCGGCCTCGAGGACACGCTGGCCGAAGTCCAGCGCGCAGCGCAATCGCTGCGGGTGCTGGCCGATTACCTGCAGCGCCACCCCGAGGCGGTGCTGCGCGGCAAGCCCGGCGACGCGCCACTGCCCACGACCCGGAAGACCCCATGACGACGCGTCGCCCCGCCTTCCGCGCCTCGCGCGCCGCCTACGCAACCTGCCTCGCCCTCGTCCTCGGTGCCTGCGCGTCCGACCCGCCGACCCGGTTCCACAGCCTGCTGCCTGGCGAATCGCCGCGGCCCGCGCTCCCGGCCTCCGGCGCGGCCGCGGGCGGCGTGGCGGTTCCGCTGGCGATCACGCTCGCCCCGGTGCGGGTGCCGGTTCAGGTCGATCAGCCGCAATGGCTGGTGCGCGTGACCGACGGCAGTCTGCAACTGCTCGAGCAGGACCGCTGGGCCGCGCCGTTGCGCGACGAACTGCACGCGGCGCTGCTCGAGGCGCTGTCGCTGCGCTGGAACGCGACCGACACCCGCACCGCCGCGGGCGGGCCGGCGCCGGGCTGGCGCATCGTGGTCGATGTGACGCGGTTCGAATCGGTGCTGGGCCGTGAAGCCCGGCTCGAGGCGCGATGGAGCATCACCGGCACCGCCCCCGGGGGGCCGGCGCTCGCCTGTAGCTCGGTCATGCGCGAGGCTGCCGACACGCCGATCGCGATCGCGCAGGGTCACCAGCGGGCCGTGGTCCGGTTGGCCGACGCCATCGGTGCGCCGTTGCAGGCGCTCGCACGCGGGCAGGCCGCGCGTTGTCCCGCGGTCGAGGGCTGAGTTGCGGCGCATCGCGTCGGCAGCGTCCTACGCAGGAATCGGCCGGTCCCTACGTCGAGTTCGCTGTCGGGACGATCCGGCCATAAGCAGGGGTCCGATAGATTCGTGCCCATGCACGGTGCCGCGTGGCCACGCCGGCCCCCACCGGGCGACGACTCCGGAGTCGACATGCATCACGATCGCATCAGCGCCAAGCTCAATCCGAACAAGCGGGAGAACCGTCACGACGGCGGCCGCCCCTGGCGCGACCATGAGGCCAACGACAGCGTCGACACGCGCGAGCATGGCGTCGGCAAGGCACAGCGCACCTTCGGCGCTCGCCAGCAGGAAGCCATGCACCAGATCCGCGAGCTTGGCGCCCGCGACCACTGAACCGTCCACGCTTCGGTCCCGCGCAAGCCCGTGCTCCGTCATGTCACCACGGACGGCTCTTCTCTCGCTGATGGCTGCCGCCGTGCTGATGTGCGCGGCCGATTTCACATCGGCCGAGGGCAACGATGCTGCCGGATCCGACCCGGGTCCTGATGTCACGATGTTGTCGTCCATGCCCGGCGGGGTCGGGCACGAAGCATTGACCGAGCGTTTGACGGCGCCGCGCTATACGCGGTCCGAGCCCGGCATGCCCAGTGCTGCCTGGATGCCCGTGGCCGGCGTGCCGGGACGCCGGGCCGACCTGATCGAATTGAGCCGGCGCTGGTGGTTGACTCATCGCGACGCTGCCATCGGCCTGGGCGTGGGCAGCGTCGCCTACACGGTGGGATCGCACGAGACGCGGGTCGACGAAGCGCCGGGATTGCGCAACGCCGTGCCAAGCCTGAGCGTCGGCCTGCGCTACCGCGTCGCCGCCGACGCCGCCATCTACGCCGACGCCGCGAACGCGCGCGGCTTGTACGGCAAGGGCAGCGATGCCTATTTCACCAAGGTCGGCGTCGAGTGGCAGGGCAGCCCGAGGTCAGGCTGGAGCCTGGCGCGCGGCGGCATCGGCCTGCGGATCGACTCCGGCAAGACCATGACCATGCGCATCAAGGGCGGTGGCCTGGGCGTGTACCTCAGGAGCAAGTTTTGACACGATCCGACAAGTCGACCCTTCCGTCGAGTGCACCGGTGCCTGCCAAGCCGGTGAAGACCGATCTCACGACCCCGCCGGACGGCGACCGGGCCGACCTGCCGCACGAACGCGACGAGAGCGTCGGCATGACCGGCGGCATCCCCGATCCCGTGATGAACCAGGGTCACAAGGATCTCGAGCGCGGACTCGAAGACACCAGCCGCTCGCAGGAAACCGACAAGACCTATCGCAAACTGAAGGACTGAGACTCAGCAGCGCAACGCCAGCGCTGTGATCGGCTGGCGCGACCCAAAGAAAAAGGCCCCGTAAGGGGCCTTGCGCGGGTCTGGCAGGCACCGCGCCGAAGCGCGGCCCCCTCCGATCACGGACGGACGGCGATCTCGTTGCGCACCATGCGCACGCCCTTGACGTCGCGGGCTATCGCCTCGGCGCTCGACTTCTCGGTCGAGTTCTTGGCGAAGCCGGACAGCATGACTTCACCCTTCAGGGTTTCGACCTTGATCGAGGCCGCGTCGACGCGCGGGTTGTCGACGAACTTGGCCTTCACCGCGGTGGTGATGGCGGCGTCGTCGATGTAGGCGCCAGCGGTTTCCTGGCCGCGCATCACGGCACATCCGGTGGTGGTCAGCAAAGCGGCAGCGGCCACGGTGGCAGCGAGAGCGGAACGCAGTTTCATGGGGATCTCCTCAGGGGTTGTTAATAACTGTTTGCTTTGAACGGTGACGCGGCCCCACCGTTCATGGGCCAATAACGTTTCGGCAACGGCGGTTCACTCCACCAGCCAGTCGCTCAACTCGTCGGCATGCTCCTGCTCTTCGGCAAGGATGTCCTCGAGCATTCGCCGGGTCGTCGAGTCCTTGTCACCGATGAGATCGATCATCTGACTGTAGGTCTCGACGGCCACCCGTTCGGCGACCAGGTTGGCGCGGATCATGTCGTTCAGCTCGCTCGACTCGTCGTACTCGGCATGGCTGCGCTGGGTCAGCGTATCGGGCGAGAAGTCGGGCTTGCCGCCGAGTTGCACGATGCGTTGCGCGATGCGGTCGGCATGGGCGGCCTCTTCGTTCGCATGCACCATGAACTCCTCCGCGATCTTCGGCGAAGCCAGTCCCTGCGCCGTGTAGTGGTGGCGCTTGTATCGCATCACGCACACCAGTTCGGTCGCCAGCGCATCGTTCAAAAACTTCAGGATGTCCTCGCGCCAGGGCCCGTAGTGGGGCGTGACCGCACCCTGGTCCAGGCTGCGGCGTGCCTGGTCTATCGCCGCTTCGTCGAGGACCAGACGGCCCGCGTGCGGTAGCGATGTGATGTTGTCTGTATCGGCCATTTACGGAAGTGTTCTGTGAGAGGGAGGCGGCGCTATCGCGAACTAACGACTAGACGCGTCGCACCGTGCGTTTCAGGCGCCTCAAGATCGGCTCCCAATTTAAGAACGGGCCGTGCGTCAAGCCATCAGCGCGGCGCGCGACGCCCTGTAGGACGACGCCGCGCAGACCACCACATTCAGCGCAAAACGGCTTGATCCACCGTCGCCGGTGCCGGCGCGACGCCGCGCGGCTCGAGCAGCATCACGAAGGTGCGGTCGGCCCGGTGTTCGCTCCAACGCACGGCCTGTCCGCGTGCCAGGAGTTCGGCCTGACCCTGGTCGATGGCCGCCTGATTCTCAACCGACATCGCCCGGCACAGTACGAAGCGCATCGAGCGGCCCTCGCGTCGCAGCACGATCTCCGCTGTCGGCCAGGTCGACGGCAAACACGGCGCCAGCCGCAGCGTGTCGCCGGCGTCGACCTCGAGCCCGAAGATCGACTCGATCGAGGCCCGGTGCAGCCACGCTGCCGATCCGGTGTACCAGCTCCAGCCGCCGCGGCCGGCATAGGGCGCGGCACTGTAGACATCGCCGGCCATCACATAGGGCTCGATCGCGTAGACGGCGCCGTGGACCGGGTGGCGCGAGCGGTGCGCCGGACTCAGGTAGGTGAAGTAGCGGTAGGCGATGTCGGGATGGCCGGCCTTGGCCTGCGCCATCAGCGCCCACACCGCGGCATGCGAGTACTGACCGCCGTTCTCGCGCACGCCGGGCGGATAGGCCTGGATGTAGCCGGCGCTCGGGACCGCCTTTTGCAGCGGCGGGTCGAGCAGGCGCACCAGGCCGGTCTCGGCATCGACCAGGTGCTGCTCGATGGCGGCGAGGGCCATGCGCTGGTTCGCCGCCGGGGCGGCGTCGGACAGCACCGCCCAGGCCTGCGCGATGAGGTCGATCCGGCACTCGGCGGCGGCGTGCGAGCCGAGCGGTGTGCCATCGTCGAAGAACGCGCGCTTGTACCACTGGCCGTCCCAGGCTTCGCGGTTGAGCGCCGTCTTCCAGCCGATCGAGGCATCGAGCCAGCGCTGCGCCCGCTCGGTATCGCCGCGCTGCTGTGCGAACGGCAGGAAGCGCGCAACGACATCGCACAGGAACCACGCCAGCCAGACCGATTCGCCGCGGCCTTCGTGGCCGACCCGGTTCATGCCGTCGTTCCAGTCGCCAGTGCCCATCAACGGCAGGCCGTGCACACCGACCTTCAGGCTGCGGTCGAGCGTGCGCGCGGCGTGCTCGTAGACGCTGGCGGTGCGGGTGCCGATGGTCGGCACGTAGTACGCATCTTCCGCGCCGTCGGGGATCGCCATGCCCTCGAGAAATGGCACCGGCTCGTCGAGCACCGTGGCGTCGCCGGTGCGCTGCACATAGTGGGCGCAGGCACAGGGCAGCCACACCAGGTCGTCCGAGAAGTGGGTCCGCACCCCGGCACCGGTGGGCGCGTGCCACCAGTGCTGGACGTCGCCGGCCTCGAACTGGCGCGACGCGTTGAGCACGATTTGGCGCCGCAGCAGCGACGGCTCGGCCCAGGCGAGCGCCATCGCATCCTGCAGCTGATCGCGGTAGCCGTAGGCACCCCCGGCCTGGTAGAAGCCGGCCCGGGCCCACATCCGGCAGGCCACGGTCTGGTACAGCAACCAGCGGTTGACCATCGCGTCGAACAGCGGATCGGGGGTGCGCACGGTGGTCGCGCCGAGCAGGCGGTCCCAGTGGGCACGCACGTTGT
>JBDSZM010000084.1:0-3067 GCA_039925165.1 Burkholderiaceae bacterium | reverse complement strand
GCGATCAGCGGCTTGTACAGGTCCATGCCGGATTGTCGCGTCACGCCGCCGCAGTCTCTGCAGCCAGCGCGCGCAGATAACGCAGGCCGGGCACGGCCCGCGGGCCGTACCAGCTCAGCAGTTCGCCGTCGACGAGCTGGACCCGCGCGCCGGGGCACAGCGCCTGCGCGGCGGCGAGGTCGGCCGGGCCGAACGCATAGGGCTCCGAACTCAGCAGCACCTCGTCGACCTCGGCCAGCCACGGCTCGCGGCCGTCGAGCACCGGATAGCGGGCCGCGCCGGTGTCGCCGCCGTGGCGGTCGGGCAGCGTCTGCCAGTGCACGCGCGCCAGCAGGCGCGACAGGTAGGTATCGCGCGCGACCGTCATCCACGGGTCGCGCCAGATCAGGTACAGCACCTGCTGCGACGGACGGCGCTCCGGGCGGGTGAGGTCGAGTTCGCGGCGCAAGTCGGCCGACAGCGCCAGGCCCCGTTCGACCACGCCGTCGATGCCGGCGAAAGCGCCGACGATCTGCTCGACCAGCGCCAGGTTGTCCTGCGGGTCGAGCGGGTGGGTCACGATCAGCGTCGGGGGGTCGGGCCAGGCCCGGAGCGCATCGACCGTCTCGCGCCGGTTCTCGTCGCGGTTGACGATGACATGGGTCGGCATCAGACGGCGCAGCTTGACCAGATTCACCGTCTTGGTGCCGCCGACCTTGGGAATCGCTGCGACTGCCGCGGCCGGGTGGATGCAGTAACCGGTGCGCGCGACGAGCCAGCGCGCCAGGCCCAGCGCGACCACGAGTTCGGTGACGCTCGGCACCAGACTCGCGATCCGCGGCGCGGGCAGCCCCTGCAAAGCGCCCGGTCCCAGGCCCGGCTCAATCGCCATGAGCGAGGCGGGAAGCCGTTCGCAGCCCGGCGGGTGGATTTGAAAACAACACTTTATTCGGATTCGCCCTGTCCGCTTTTCCGCATTTCACTTTATATTCGCTTCCCTGTGTATGGACGCGGCGCCTTCGCTTGAATGGTTCACGACGGGTAGAAGCTCCACATGTGTGTAGGAAATGGAAAGGGGCTCTGTCATGGGCAACAAACTTTACGTCGGTAATCTCGCTTACAGCGTCCGCGACGAGGATCTGCAGCAAGCGTTCGCACAGTTCGGCAACGTCACCTCGGCCAAGGTCATGATGGACCGCGACACCGGTCGCTCGAAGGGCTTCGGCTTCGTCGAGATGGGCACCGATGCCGAGGCGCAAGCCGGCATCAACGGCATGAACGGCCAGGCCCTGGACGGTCGCGCCTTGGTGGTCAACGAGGCCCGTCCGCGCGAAGAGCGTCCGGGCGGCTTCGGTGGCGGGGGCGGTGGTGGCCGGCCGAGCGGTGGCGGCGGCTTCGGCGGCGGTGGTGGTCGTCCGGGCGGCGGCGGCGGCGGCTTTGGGGGTGGCAGCGGCGGCGGCTTCGGCGGCGGCGGCGGTCGTTCCGGCGGCGGCGGCGGCTACGGTGGTGGCGGCAGCGGCGGTGGCGGTAGCCGCTCCGGTGGCGGCGGCTACGGCGGCGGTGGTGGCGGCGGCAGCCGCGGCGGCTACTGACCCCTCGGTCCGTACACAAGACTGGCGGTGGTGCGCAAGCCCACCGCTTTTTTCATGGGCGCGCGACTCAACCCAGGTCGGAGGTCCCCTGGCGCGGCTTGCGCGCCCGCCCGGCCAGCGCGCGGTCGTACAGCGCATTCGGCAGGATGCGGAACAACTTCGCGACGATGCCCATCTGCCAGGGGATGACCTGGTAGCTGGTGCCGGCACGGATGGCCTGGCAAGCCTGCTCGGCAAAGGCATCGGGCCGCATGAGGAACGGCATGGTGTACGGGTTGCGACGGGTCAGCGGCGTATCGACATAGCCCGGCGTGATCGTCACCACCCGCACCCCGCTGCCGCGCAATTCGCCGCGCAGGCTCTCGCAATAGGCCATCACCCCTGCCTTGCTCGCGCAGTAGGCGCCGTGCCCGGGCAGGCCGCGGATGGCGGCCACGCTGGAGATGCCCACCAGCCGTCCGCTGCCGCGGGCCCGCATCGGCGCGACGAAGGACTGAAACGTCGCGGCGGTCCCGAGCAGGTTGGTCTCGAGTGTCGCCCGCATCACCGCGAGGTCGCTCGCTACCGCGGTGTCCATGCCGACGCTGATACCGGCGTTGGCGATCACGATGTCGGGCGTGCCCTGCGCGGCCAGGCAGGTACGGCCGGCAACGCTGACCGCGGCAAGGTCGCGCACGTCGGCCGCATAGACGGCCCAGTCCTGCGGCGCCCAGCCTTGCCCCTCGGCCCATGCGCGGACCGCGTCGGCGCGCCGCGCGACCAGCGCGAGCCGGTGACCCTGCGTGTGCAACCGGGCCGCCAGCGCCTGACCGATGCCACTCGAGGCGCCGGTGATGAAGGCGAGCGGCGCGCCCGCAGCGAGCGGCACGGTCATCGGAGCACCTGGTGCTGCGCACTCCGGAATTCGTCTTTCGGACGGTCGGGTGCATTCATGGCCGGGCGGGGCGCGGCTCGAAGACGCCGCGCATGTGTCCACTGAACCGGATCACGCCGGACAGGTGGTCGTATTCGACCGCATCGGCACGGACCTGCGTTGCACCGCGCGTGACCGTCACCGGCAGGTCCGAACGCACCCGTTCGGTGTTGAGGAAGGCGTGCAGAAACTCGCCCCGGAAGTGGATCTCTTGGTTTTTCTCGGCCGCCTCGCGCACCACGTGCGCGCCGCCGCGCAACTGCACCTCGCTGCCGTCGCCGTTCGCGAGCGCCCGGGTCGCGGTGGCCACGGTGACGCGGCCGTCGGCGGCGACCGCGCGGATCCGCGCGTTGTCGATTTCCAGCGTATCGTCGTCGGGATAGTGGCGCAGCACATCGCCTTCGATGCGCGCCTGGACCCCGGCCGCCGGGCCGAATCGCTGCACGCTGAAGCGCGTCATGGTGTAGTCAGGCTCGTGGCGCAGCGGCGCCGGAGCCGCTCCGGCCTCGAAAACCGGCGTGTTCTTGACCAGCCACCAGGTGCCGGCGGCCAACAACCCCATCAGCAGCACCGGCAGGTACGC
>JBDSZM010000083.1:0-3510 GCA_039925165.1 Burkholderiaceae bacterium | reverse complement strand
CCTGTCGGCCGCAGCGTTGCCGGCCACCCGAGCGCGACTGCCCTCCTCGTCAGCCGCGCGGCCGGGGTCGAGGGCTGCGTCCGACTCGGTCGGTGGCATGGTGCCGTCCACCGGCATGGGCCGCGCCAACAAAGCGCAGCCGGCGGCGGCGCCCCGCGGCGCTTTGGAGGCGCCGCCGCAAGCCCGACCGAGCGGCGTCTCGTCCCGGGCGCAGGACCGCCGAGCGGCGGTCCGCCCGGTGCCGACCTCCCGTCCGCGCCGGCCCACGCCCGCGGGGGCGGCGCCGGCGCCGGTCCCCGGACCGTGCACCGCCAACGCTGCCGCGCTCGGCCTGTGCACGCCGGCCCGCTGAACGGAACCCCGTCATGACGTCGACCTCACGCGCAGTCCGCTCCACGATCGCCCTGGGTCTGTGCCTCCTGCAGGCGCTCGCATCCGCCGCAGCGTCGACGTCCTTCAAGATCGTGACCGCCTCCGAGCGTGGCACCTATATCCAGATCGGGCGCGACCTGGCGTTCTGGGTGGCACCGGCGGCGGGCGTCGACCTGCAGGTGCTGCCCTCGGCCGGTTCGGCCGAGAACGTGCGACGCCTGCGTCACGAGCCCGGCGTGCGTCTGGCGCTGGTGCAGTCGGACGTCTATCAGGCCTTTCTCGACCAGGACGCCGGTGGCAACGCCGAGGCCGGCTCGCTGATCCGGCCGCTGCGGGTCGTGATGCCGCTCTACGACGAAGAGATCTATTTCATCGTCCGGGCCGATGCGCCGCTCGAATTCGTGCACGACATCCGCGACGCGCGCATCAACGTCGGCCCGCTGCTGAGCGGCACCGCGATGTCGGCCACCACGCTGTACCGCCAGATGTTCGGGCGGGTGCTGCCCGAGTCGCAGGCCGGCTACCTGAGCAACGAGGAGGCGCTGGTCAAGCTGACCGGTGACCGCAGTGTCGACGTGGTGGTGGTGGTCGCGGGCCAGCCGGCGAAGCTGCTGCTGGACATGACGCCGCAGGCGCGTACGCTGGTCAAGCTGCTGAAGTTCGACCGCTCGTCACCGGCCGGACAGGCGGCGCTGCAGACCTACTTCCCGGCCATCGTGCGCGCGGCGAGTTACCCGAACCTGCTGACCGACGACGTCCCGAGCCTGGCGGTGCGGGCCTTCCTCGTCACCTACGACTACGGCCGTGCCGATACGGTGGCGACGCTGCGCCGCTTCGCCCGCTCGCTGTGCAAGAACTTCCCGCAGCTGCGCGAGAGCGGACATGCCAAGTGGCGCGAAGTCGACCTGGCCCTGCCCGACCTCGGCCAGGGCTGGCGCTATTCGGAGCCGATGGCGCGCGAGCTCCGGCACTGCATCGCGTCGGCGCCGCGCGGCGCCCTGCCCGCGCCGCCGCCGCGCGCGGTCTGCAGCCAGCAGGATCGCGTCCTCGGCCTGTGCCGCTGAGGCGCGCCGCCTGGGCGAGAGACGACGCGCGCCGTCCGGTCCGAGGTTGACAGCGACGACGCCCGCTGCGAGGCTCGCGCCCCATGCGCCTGCCCAACCTGCTCGAAACCCGGCGCGGACGCCTGGTCGCGTTCTTCTTTCTTTACCTGACCGAAGGCATCCCGCTCGGCTTCGCGGCGACAGCGGTCGCGACCCAGCTGCGGCGCCAGGACGTGGGGCCGGCCGAGATCGGCGCCTTCATCGGCTCGTTCTACCTGCCGTGGGCCTTCAAGTGGGCGTTCGGACCGGTGATCGACGTCTTCGCATCCCAGCGGTGGGGCCACCGGCGCGGCTGGATCCTGCTGACGCAGACGCTGATGGCGCTGACGCTGCTGTCCACCGTGCTGCTCAAGCTGCCCGAGCAGCTGATGCTCTTCACCGTGATCCTGCTCGTCCACAACACCTTCGGCGCGATGCAGGACGTGGCGATCGACGCCCTCGCCGTCTCGACCCTGCAGGAGCACGAGCGCGGACTGGCCAACGGCGTGATGTTCGGCGGCGCCTCGCTCGGCCAGGCGATCGGCGGCAGCGGCGTGCTGTTCCTGTCGGCGTACACCGGCTTCCAGGCGACCTTCTGGTTCGTCGCCGGCTGCCTGATGGCGGTGGCGGCCTTCATCGTGTTGCCGATGCGCGAGCCGGCGATGGCGGCGCGGGCCGCGGTCATCGGCTCGAAGATGGCCGACGCCGGCCGGCGCATGCGCGACTTTGCGATCGACGCCTTCCGCTCCTTCCTCGGCTCGCGCGGCGCCTTCACCGGGATGCTGTATTCGCTGCTGCCGTTCGGCGCGATGTGCCTGGGCCTCGCGCTGCAGTCCAACCTCGCGGTCGAGCTCGGGATGGACGACGACCAGGTTGCCTGGCTCAACCTGTGGTCGACGCTCATCAACGGCGTGTGCTGCGTGCTCGGCGGCTGGCTGTCCGACCGTTACGGGCGCCGCCTGACGCTGACGGTCTTCACCGCGCTGATGAGCGTGCCGGTGGTCTACCTGGCCTGGGAACTGCAGCGCGTGGGCTGGGTCATGCCGGTCAGCGTCAACGCCGCCAACCGGCCGGTCGTGCCGGCGGCGCTGCTGTTCGCGTTCTGGGTCGCGACCCTGGTCTACAACGTCTTCAACGGGCTGATGTACGGCATCCACACGGCCTTGCTGATGGACGTCACCAATCCCAAGGTGGCGGCGACCCAGTTCACCGCCTACATGGCGATGATGAACCTCGCGATCTCGTATTCGGCAACCTGGCAGGGCATCGCGATCGAGGCCTGGGGCTACCCGAAGACCATGCTGGTCGACGCGATCTTCGGCCTGTCCGGGCTGCTGCTGATCCCGCTGGTCAAGCCGGCGGCCGGCGGTTTTGTCGGCAACGATGCGGGTGCGCCGGCGCGGGCGCGCGGCCTCGCCTTCTCGCTCGGCCTGCTGTGCCTGGCCTGGGTGCCCTACCGCCTCGAGCAGGACCTGTTCGGCGCGGCCCAGCCAATCGCCGGCACGGTCTTCACGCTCATCTTCGTCGGCTCGGCACTGTTCCTGCTGGCGGCGGGCGCGGTGCTCGGCGCCTCAGCACGGCGCCTGGCGCGCTTCGGCATGTGGCTCGCGCCGCTGCTGCTGCTGATGCACCTGCGCTACCACGTCGGCAGCATCGCGGCCTGGTTCGGCGGCGGTGCCGGCAGCGCGACCTTCACGCGCGCGGCGGAGTGGTTCTTCCTCAGCGTGCCCGTGCTCGGCGGGATCGTGCTGCTGACGGTCGCGCTGCGCGCCTGGGGCGAGCTACGGCCGGTGAACGCCGCGATCCCCGCCGCGGCCTGACGCCGCCGGTCAGCTGCACATCGCCCGGATGTCCTCGGGCACCGGAATCGCGCGCAGACGGTCGGGATCGTCGGGGTCGCGGCGCACGAAGGCGCGTGTCTCGCGGCCCTCGCACAGCAGCAGCTCGTCGCGCATCACGCGGTGCACCTGCACGAAGACCTTGGCGCGCCATTCCTCGACATGGGTGTCGATCGTCAGCGTCTGCGCGTAGGTCGCGGGCTTCAAGAACCGGGTGT
>JBDSZM010000082.1:0-6904 GCA_039925165.1 Burkholderiaceae bacterium | reverse complement strand
GGCCGAGCTGCAGCGCGACTACAACAAGGGCGAGCCCGAGCGGCGCGGCGACGAGCGCAACTACCAGAAGTACCTGGACCGGGTGGCCGAGATGAAGTTCGCGCTCGCGCGCAAGGAGAGCGACATCGCCGCCATCAAGCGCGAGATCGCCAAGCTGCCGCAGTGAAGCCGCCCGATCCGGCCGACGCGCCCGATGCCGTGAGTCCGGCCGCCTACGCGGCCTTCGATCACCTGGCCACCATGGTCGCGGTGATCGATCCCGAGGGCCGCTGCCAGTTTGCCAATGCCTCGTTCGAGAACGTGCTCGGACAGTCGCGCCGCAGCGTGTTGCGCGGCTCCTTCTACGACTGGTTCGTCGACGAGCCGATGATGCGCGACACGGTCGCGGCGGTGGCGCGCAACGAGTTCTCGAGCAGTCGTTTCGAGGCCCTGCTGCACCGGCCCGGCTCGACCGCTGCCGATGCGCTGCCGGTTCACGTGATCGTCAACCAGATGGACCGCATGTCGCAGCTGGTGGTCGAGCTGGTGGAGATCGAGCAGCAGACGCGCCAGG
Source organism: Burkholderiaceae bacterium (assembly GCA_039925165.1). Taxonomy (GTDB): domain Bacteria; phylum Pseudomonadota; class Gammaproteobacteria; order Burkholderiales; family Burkholderiaceae_C; genus JBDSEG01. The sequence goes on along the minus strand of JBDSZM010000082.1, from coordinate 6,351 downwards.
ACCGCGAGGAGCGCGCGCTCGGCCAGGCGCAGGCCACCAAGGAGCTGATCCGCAACCTGGCGCACGAGATCAAGAACCCGCTCGGTGGCATCCGCGGCGCGGCGCAATTGCTCGAGATGGAGATCGAGTCGCGCTCGCTGTCGGAGTACACCCAGGTCATCATCAAGGAAGCCGACCGGCTGCAAAGCCTGGTCGACCGGCTGCTCGCGCCGCACCGCAAGCCGCATGTGGTGAGCGACGTCAACATCCATGAGGTCTGCGAGCGCGTGCGTGCACTGATCAACGCCGAATTCCCGCGCGGGCTGCGGGTCAGGCGCGACTACGACATCTCGATTCCCGACTTTCGGGGCGACCGCGAGCAGCTCATCCAGGCCGTGCTGAACATCGCGCACAACGCAGCCCAGGCGCTCGACGAACGCATCGAAGCCGGCGACGCCTGCATCGTGTTGCGCACGCGGATCGCCCGCCAGGCGACGCTGGGCAAGCAGCGCTACCGTCTGGCACTGGAATTGCATATCGAGGACAACGGCCCGGGGGTTCCCGAGTCGATCCGCGACCGCATCTTCTACCCCCTCGTCTCGGGGCGCGACGGCGGCTCCGGACTGGGGCTGACGCTGGCCCAGACCTTCATCCAGCAGCACAGGGGCACGATCGAATGCGAGAGCGAGGCCGGCAAGACCCTCTTCAAGATCGTCATTCCGCTGCTGTGAACCGGCGGCGCGGCCACGCTGTCGCCGCCGCCACCCTGGGCACCCCATGAAACCGATCTGGATCGTGGACGACGATCAGTCGATCCGCTTCGTGCTGGAAAAGGCGTTGGCGCGCGAGGATTTGACGGTGCGCAGCTTCACCAATCCGCGCGACGTGCTGAAGGCGATGGAGACCGAGGCGCCGCAGGTGTTGGTGTCGGACATCCGAATGCCCGGCGGCTCGGGCATCGAGCTGTTGACGCGCGTGAAGGAGCTGCATCCGAGCCTGCCGGTGATCGTCATGACCGCCTACTCCGACCTCGACAGCGCGGTCAGCGCCTTCCAGGGCGGCGCCTTCGAATACCTGCCCAAGCCTTTCGACGTTCCCCGCGCGGTCGAGCTGATCCGGCGTGCGCTGGAGGAAAGCCTGCGCGAGGAAGTGCGCGAGGAAAAGGCGGCGCAGATGCCCGAGATGCTCGGCCAGGCGCCGGCGATGCAGGATGTCTTCCGGGCCATCGGCCGCCTGAGCCAGAGCATCGTCACTGTGCTCATCACCGGGGAGTCGGGTTCGGGCAAGGAGCTGGTGGCGCATGCGCTGCACAAGCACAGCCCGCGCGGTGGATCGGGAACCAACGGCCCCTTCATCGCGATCAACACCGCGGCCATCCCCAAGGACCTGCTCGAGTCGGAGCTGTTCGGCCACGAGCGCGGCGCCTTCACCGGCGCGCAGACCACGCGGCGCGGCCGCTTCGAGCAGGCCGAAGGCGGCACGCTGTTTCTCGACGAGATCGGTGACATGCCGTTCGACCTGCAGACGCGGCTGCTGCGGGTGCTGTCCGACGGCCAGTTCTATCGCGTCGGCGGCCACAACCCGATGCGCGCCAACGTGCGCATCATCGCGGCGACGCACCAGAACCTCGAAGACCGGGTCAAGCTCGGCGCCTTCCGCGAGGACCTGTTCCACCGCCTCAACGTGATCCGGCTGCGCTTGCCGGCGCTGCGTGAGCGCAACGAGGACATCGCCGCGCTGACCCGTTTCTTTTTGCAGAAGAGCGCGCGCGAGCTCGGCGTCGAGGCCAAGCGCATCACCGACACCGCATTGGTGCGGCTGATGCGCTTCGACTTCCCGGGCAATGTGCGCCAGCTCGAGAACATCTGCCACTGGCTGACCGTAATGGCGCCTGCGCAGACGGTCGAGGCCAAGGACCTGCCGCCCGAGTTGCAGGGCGAGTTGCGCGCGTCGACCGCGGTCGCGCCGGCGGCTGCGTCCGCGTTGGCGCTGGCCGGCGGCAGCGAGTCGTCAGCCGTCGCGCCGCCGTTGCCGCAGCCCGCGGCGACGATGCTCGATGCGGCGGCACCGCCGCCCAGCCACGAGCCTGCCAGTCATGCGTCCGTGCCGCCGACGCCGCCCGATTGGCTCAGCGGCCTGGAACGCGAGGCGCGTCAGCGCCTGCTCGCCGGCGAGCCGGAGGTGTGGGACACGCTGACCCGCAAGTTCGAGGGCCAGCTCATCCATACGGCACTCGAGGTCACGCGCGGACGGCGCATCGAGGCCGCGCAAAAGCTCGGCATCGGCCGCAACACCATCACCCGCAAGATCCAGGAAATGGGCCTGGACGAGTAGGGCGCCGGCTCAGGCCGGTGTCAGCTCCACGATCACCGGCGCATGATCGCTCGGGCGTTCGTTCTTGCGCGTCGGCCGGTCGATGCTGCAGGCCGTGATGCGCGGCTTGAGCGCTTCGCTGACGAGGATGTGGTCGATCCGCAGGCCCTTGTTCTTCTGGAATCCGAGCATCCGGTAGTCCCACCAGCTGTACTGCTTCTCGGGCTGCTCGAACAGGCGAAAGCTGTCGTGCAGACCGAGGTCGACCAGGCCCTGGAATTGCGCGCGCTCCTGCGGCGTGCACAGCACCTGGCCGGCCCAGGCGAGCGGGTCGTGCACGTCGCGATCCTCGGGCGCGATGTTGTAGTCGCCCAGCAGGGCGAGCTGCGGATGCCGCGTCATCTCGTCGGCCACCCAGGTCCGCAACGCCTCCAGCCAGCGCAGCTTGTAGACGAACTTCTCGCTCTCGACCGACTGCCCGTTGGGGACGTAGGCGCCGATCACGCGAATGCCGTCGACGGTCGCGGCGATGACGCGCGCCTGCGCGTCGTCGTGGCCCGGGATGTTGCGCATCACCTCGGTGGCCTCGCTGCGCGAGAGCAGCGCGACGCCGTTGTAGGTCTTCTGGCCGAACCAGTGGACCCGGTAACCCGCGGCCTCGATCTGCGCCGCCGGGAACTTGTCGTCGGCCAGCTTGGTTTCCTGCAGACACATCGCGTCCGGCGCGTGCAGCGCCAGCCAGTCGATCAGTTGCGGCAGCCGCACCGCGAGCGAATTGACATTCCAGGTGGCGAGTTTCAAGGCGGACCTCGGTGAGGAGTAAGAGACGGGAGGACGGCGCTGCACCACGCCCACGGCAACTCGATCGCCGGCCGCGGACCGCGCACGAAGTCATCGTACAGGCCGCCCGCGCTGGTCCGACCCGGCCCGGCACCGCCCGGCGACTTGATCGACACCACCGTACTCGACCGCGCGGTTGGCGTCGGCCGTCGATGTGACTTGCATGATGCAAGTATCGTGAGTATGCTCCGCCCATGCAACGCAAGAGCTACGCCGACATGCCGTGCCCGATCGCGCGCAGCCTGGAGCAGGTCGGCTAGTGGTGGAGCATCCTGATCCTGCGCGACGCCTTTGCCGGCAAGACCCGGTTCGACGAGTTCCAGCAAAGCCTGGGCATCGCGACCAACATGCTGACGCGCCGGCTGGCCGCGCTGGTCGATGCCGGCATGCTCGAGCGGCGGGCCTACTCGACCCGGCCGCCGCGCAGCGACTACGTGCTGACGGCGCGCGGTCGCGATTTCCGCGGCGTGCTGATTGCGTTGCTCGCCTTCGGCGACCGGCACTTCGCGGTCGAAGGCGGCGGTGGGGCGCGGGTGGTCGACACGCGCACCGGCGAGCGCGTCGAGCCGATGCTGGTCGACCGGCGCACCGGCGAGCCGCTGATCGAGCCGAACTACACGATCGTGCGCGGCCGTCCCGGCGCGGCGACCCCGTCCGCCACCGACCGCAGCGCCCGTCGCAGCGGCCTGCTCACCGCCGACCCGATGGACCCCATCGACCCCACGTTTGCCCGCGAGGAGAGCCGCGCATGAACGCCCTCGTTGCGACCTTGCCCGCGGCCGTGACGCCTGCGGCGCAGCCAGCGTCGCCCCCGGTCGCCGATGCCGCGATGAACCCGCGCACGCGCCGCCTGCTGCACGGCGCGATCGTGCCGACCCTGCTGCTGATGGCGTGGCCGAACATCCTCGTGATGACGGCGCAGGCGTCGACCGGGCTGATCGAGACCTGGTGGGTGTCCAAGCTGGGCACCGACGCGCTGGCCGGCATGGCGCTGGTCTTTCCCGGCTTCATGATGATGCAGATGCTGTCGGCGGGCGCCGTCGGCGGCGGCATCTCGTCGGCGCTGGCACGCGCGCTCGGCGCCGGCCGGCGCGACGATGCCGATGCGCTGGTGCTGCACGCCATCCTCATCAACCTCGGGCTGGGGCTGCTCACGTCGGCGCTGTTCCTGCTCTTCGGGCGTCCGATCTACAGCGCGATGGGCGGGCAGGGCGCCTCGCTCGAGGCGGCGCTTGCCTACTCGAACGTCGTCTTCGCCGGCAACGTGCTGGTGTGGCTGATGAACGGCCTGGCGAGCGTGATTCGCGGCACCGGCAACATGCTGGTGCCGGCGCTCGCGGTGTGCCTGGGGGTGGCGTTGCTGGTGCCCTTGTCGCCGCTGCTCATCTTCGGCTGGGGCCCGGTCCCGGCGCTGGGCATCGCAGGCGGCGGGGTGGCGGTCGTGACCACCACGCTGCTGACGCTCATGGCGCTCGCCTGGTACCTGCTGTCGGGTCGCAGCGTGGTGCGCCTGCGCCGCTCGACGCTGCGCACGCCGATGTTCGCCGACATCCTGCGGGTCGGCGGCGTCGGCGCGATCAGCACCCTGCAGACCACGCTCACCGTCGCGCTGACGACCGCCCTGGTGGGTGCGCACGGCGGCCCGGATGCGGTCGCCGGCTACGGCACCGGCGCGCGGCTCGAATACCTGCTGATCCCGCTGGTCTTCGGCCTCGGCGCGCCGATGGTCGCCCTGGTCGGGACCAACATCGGCGCCGGCCAGCGTGAGCGCGCGCTGCGCATCGCGCTCACCGGTGGCGCGCTCGCCTTCGCCCTGACCGAGACGGTCGGCATCGCCGCGGCGCTGTGGCCGCAGGCCTGGCTCGGCCTGTTCGGCCACGACCCACGGATGCTCGAGACCGGCACCGCCTACCTGCAACGGGTCGGCCCGGCCTACGGCTTCTTCGGTCTCGGCCTGTCGCTCTATTTCGCCTCGCAAGGCGCGGGCCGCCTCGGTTGGCCGCTGCTCGGCGGCCTGTTGCGCCTGCTGATTGCGGTCGGCGGCGGCTGGGTCGCATTGAAGCTCACCGGTTCGCTCGACGCCGCCTTCGTTGCGCTGTCGATCGCGCTCGTGGTCTACGGCGTCACGGTGGTCTCGGCGATCGCCTCCGGCGCCTGGTTCCGCGGCCGCTGACGCCGACCCGCGGCCTCAGTTGACCCGGATCAGCTTCTTGTTGACGAACTCCTGGATGCCTGCGCCCGACAGCTCGCGCCCGTAACCCGAATTCTTGACGCCGCCGAACGGCAGCTCGGGCGACGAGACGGCACCGGAGTTGATGAACACCATGCCGGTGTCGATCTTGCGGGCGACGCGCTTGCCGCGTTCGATGTCCTGCGTGAAGACGGTGCCGCCGAGGCCGAACGGCGAGTCGTTGGCGAGCGCGATGGCGGCGGCTTCGTCGGGCACGCGGAAGAAGAGCGCGACCGGGCCGAAGAACTCCTCCTTGTAGGCCGGGTTGGCGGCATCGACGCCGGCCAGGATGGTCGGCTGCATGAAGGCGCCGGCCTGGCCTTCGACCCGCTGGCCACCCATCAGCACCTGCGCACCGTGCGCCACCGCGGCGTCGACCTGGCCGACGAGGGTCTTCAGCGCCTGGGCCGACGACAGCGGCGCGAGGGTGGTCTGCTTGTCCATCGGGTCGCCGGCCTTGAAAGACTGCATCGCGGCCTGGAACTGCGCCAGGAAGGCATCGGCCAGCGCCTCGACCACGATGATCCGCTTGGATGCCGTGCAGGCCTGCCCCGAGTTGCCCATGCGGCCGCTGACGGCGTGCTTGACGGCCTTGGCGAGGTCGGCGTCCTCGAGGACGATGAAGGCATCGCTGCCGCCCAGCTCGAGGGTCGACTTCTTGAGATTCTTGCCGGCGCGCTCGGCCACGATCGCCCCCGCCGCCTCGCTGCCGGTCAGCGCCACTGCGCGCACGCGCGGGTCGTCGATCAGCGCCGAGACCTGGTCCTTGGAGGCGAACAGGTTGGTATACAGGCCGGGCGGCCCGCCGGCATCGACGATGAGGCGCTCGAAGGCGAGCGCGCACTGCGGCACGTTGGACGCATGCTTGACCATCACCACGTTGCCGGCCATCAGGTTGGGCGCGGCGAAGCGCGCGACCTGGTAGTACGGGTAGTTCCAGGGCTCGACCCCGAACACCACGCCGATCGGCGCGCTCTCGACCATCGCCT
>JBDSZM010000081.1:0-4570 GCA_039925165.1 Burkholderiaceae bacterium | reverse complement strand
GCGACCAGCAGCGCATTGATCGTGTCCTGGCCGGTGCTGTCGGCATAGCCGCGCTTGCCGACGTGGATCCAGCGCGCCTGCGGCGCCAGCGCCTGCAGGGCTGGATCGGTCAGCGCGTCGTACAGCACCACGTCGGCCTGCGCGAGCAGCCGCGCGCCGCGCAGCGTGATGAGGTCGGACGCGCCCGGACCGGCTCCGACGAAGGCGACCCTGCCCATCAGGCGGCCCGCGCCAGCGCCGGCAGCTCCGACCGCACCAGCAGCGCGCCGCTGGTGCGGTGGCTGGCCGGATCGACCACGATCAACGCGCCGCCGACCCGGTGGGTCTCGAAGGCCTCGACCGGCAACGGCTGCTGGGTCTCGACGATGACGTTGCCGATCTCGTTGACCGCCAGCTCGTGCGCGTCGGTCGCGGCCAGGCTGTGGATGTCGAGCCGGCTCTCGATCGCGGTGATGCGCGCCTGCACCCAGCGGTGGCCGTGGCGCACCCAGTACTTGCGCCCGACGACCGCCGGCTCGGTATCGAGCCAGGCGAGCGTGGCAGCGAAGCGGGTGCGGGCCTGCAGCGCGCCGCGCGAGGCGATCCAGTCGCCGCGCGAGACGTCGAGCTGGCGGTCGAGCACCAGCCCGGCCGACTGCCCGGCCTGCGCGCGCTCGACCACCGCACCGGCCCGCCGCACCTCGACCACCTGTGCCGCCTCGCCGCTCGGGAACAGCTGCACCGTGTCGCCCGCGGCGACGCTGCCGTGCGCGATCCGGCCCCACAGGGTGCGCGGCTGGTGGCCGACGCCCGGGGCGTCGGATGCGCCGTTGCCGGTGGTCTCGCGTGCCACGTACTGCACCGGGATCAGCAGGTCGCCGACCCGGCGCTCCTGTGCCGCCGGCAGCCGCTCGAGCAGCGCCAGCAGCGTCGGTCCCCGGTACCACGGCACATCGAGCGGGCGAGTCACGTTGTCGCCGCGCAGCGCCGACACCGGCACGATGCCCGCGACCTCGATCCCGGCCTCGGAGGCAAAGTCGATCAGCGCCGCGCGCACCGCCGTGTAGGCCGGCCCGGGGTCGTCGACCGCGTCGATCTTGTTGATCGCGAAGACGATGCTCGGCACCCGCAGCAGCGTGGCCAGCAGGGCGTGGCGCCGCGTCTGCGCCAGCAGCGCCAGCGGCGCCTGGCGCGTGTCGAGCTTGGTGATGTCGACCAGCACCACCGCAGCGTCGCTGCCGGCCGCAGCCGTCACCATGTTGCGCGTGTACTGCTCGTGGCCCGGGGCGTCGGCGATGATGAACTTGCGCCGGCGGGTCGCGAAATAGCGGTACGCGACGTCGATCGTGATGCCCTGTTCGCGCTCGGCCTCCAGGCCGTCGGTCAGCAACGACAAGTCGAAACGCGGCTCGCCGGCGCCGCCGTCGGCCCTGCCATCGACGCCGCCGCCCGTGCGCTCCAGCGTGTCGATCTGGTCGGCCAGGATCGCCTGGCTGTCGAACAGCAGGCGGCCGATCAGCGTGCTCTTGCCGTCGTCGACGCTGCCGGCGGTCAGGAAGCGCAGCGCGCGGTGGTCTACCGCGAGGTCGTCGACGGAAACGTTCATCGGGGGTTCTCCAGCCGCACGGTCGGCGAGTGCAGCGGCATCGGCGCGTTCCATCAGAAGTAGCCTTCCTTCTTGCGCCGCTCCATCGAGGCCTCGGAGGTGCGGTCGTCCATGCGGGTGGCGCCGCGCTCGCTCACCGTGACCTGCAAGGTCTCCGCGACGATCTCGGCGGCGGTCGCGGCGCCGCTCTCGACCGGGCAGGTGCAGGTCATGTCGCCGACGGTGCGAAAGCGCACCTGCTCGGTGGTCACGGTCTCGCCGGGCAGCGCCGGGGTCACGTCGGTCAGCGGCAGCAGCAGGCCCTTGCGCCGGATCACCTGGCGCTCGTGCGCGTAGTACAGGCTCGGCAGCGCAATCGCCTCGCGCGCGATGTAGAGCCACACGTCGAGCTCGGTCCAGTTGCTGATCGGAAACGCACGCATGTGCTCGCCGGACCGGATACGGGTGTTGTAGAGCGTCCAGAGCTCGGGCCGCTGTTCCTTCGGCAACCATTGGCCGAAGCTGTCGCGGTGCGAGAAGATGCGCTCCTTGGCGCGCGCCTTCTCCTCGTCGCGCCGCGCTCCGCCGATCAGCGCGTCGTAGCGGTGTTCCTCGATTGCTTCGAGCAGTGCCACGGTCTGGTGGCCGTTGCGCGATTCGCCGGGATGTGCCAACCGCACCGTGCCGCGTTGGATGGAGTCTTCGAGGTGTCCCACCACCAGCCGCTCGCCGAGCGCGGCCACCTGCCGGTCGCGGAACTCGATCACCTCCGGGAAGTTGTGGCCGGTATCCACATGCAGCAGCGGGAACGGCAACCGGCCCGCATAGCTGCCGTCGGCCCGGCGCTGCTTGAAGGCCTTCTCGGCCAGGCGCAGCACGACGCACGAATCCTTGCCCCCCGAGAACAGCAGCGCCGGCCGCTCGAACGCCGCGACGGTCTCGCGCAGGATGAAGATCGCTTCCTCTTCGAGCCAGTCGAGGTGAGCGTCGTCGACTTGGGCAGCCCGCGGGTCGGGCTGCAACTGCGCGGCAGGGGTGAGTGCGTTCATGCGGGGCTCGAGAGTGAAGAAGATGCCGGTTTGTCTGCCTTGACGTGAAGGCCGCACTCCTTGGCGTCCGTTCGCTCCCACCACCAGCGGCCGCTGCGGAAGTACTCGCCGACCGCGATGGCGCGGGTGCAGGGCGCACAGCCGATGCTCGGATAGAAGGCGTCGTGCAAGGCGTTGTAGGGCACGTCGTGCTCGGCGATGTACTGCCAGACGTCGGCCCAGCCCCAGTCGGCCAGCGGGTTGACCTTGATGCGGCCTTGGTCGGGCTCGCTGAAGCGGACCGTGCCGCGCCCGCTCGACTGTTCGCGTCGCAGCCCGGTGACCCAGGCGCTGCGCGCTTCTAGCATGCGCGCCAGCGGCTGGAGCTTGCGGATCGTGCAGCAGCCCTGGCGCAGTTCGAGGCTCTCGAACATCGCGCGCGGCCCGTGCTCGCGCACGAAATGCACCACCGCATCGTGCTCGGGCCGGTAGACCTCGACCGTGATCGCATAGCGTTCCCGGATCGTCCCGATGAGCGCGAGCGTCTGCGCGTGCAGCATGCGCGTGTCGAGCGTGCCGACCGCGATCGGCAGCCGATGGCGCGCGATCAGGTCGCTCAGCACCATGTCCTCGGCGCCGAGGCTCGTCGCCTGCACGATGCGCCCGGGATGCTCGATCGCCGCCGTGCGCAGGACCTCGAGCGCGTTCGCGACCCGGTCCTCGAAGCCGGCGCTGGCACGCGCATACAAGGCGATCGCGCTCATATCGATCCTCCGGCGTCGACGAAGTCGGGCGCGCTGGCGCGCCGCTGCGCTTGCTCGGCTGGCAAGGCGAAGAGCGGTTGCGGCTCGCGCAGATCGCCCTGGTAATGGCCGCGGAAGAAATGCAGCGCCCGATCGGCGGCGTCGATCGACTGGTCGGCGCGCAGCTTGACCGCGTCGAAGCCGGTGCGGCCGAGCAGCGGCAGCATGTCCACCACCACATCGCCGGTGGCGCGGATCTCGCCGGTGTAGCGAAAGCGCGCCCGCAGCAGCCGGGCCTGGCTGTAGGCGCGGCCATCGCTGAGTTTCGGAAACTGCAGCGCGACCAGGCCGATGCGCGGCAGGTCGGGCTCGAGCGCCTCGATATCGACATCGTTCGCCACCCGCAGGCCGACCGGCATCGCGGCCGGCCAGTGCGCGCGAAACGCATGCCACTGCGCAAGTTCGAGCAAAAGATAGGGCGCCGGCGTGATGAAGACCGGCGGGCCGTCTTCGCCGCCCAGGCCGTGCCACCGATCGTTCGAGGGGAGGATGTATTTCATGGGGCGGTGCCGGGCACGTCAGGCCGCGCGCGCGGTGCTGCGACGCACCGCGTTGGCCGAGGCCTTGAACGGGTCGAGACCGAGCCGCTTCACGGTATCGATGAAGTGCTCGTTGGCCGCGCGGCGTTCGCGGTAGGTATCGATCACGGCCTCGATCGCATCGGCCACCTCGTCGGCGGCGAATGACGGGCCGATCACCTTGCCCGGCAGCGGCGCGCCCGACAAGGTCGAGCCGTCCGAGCCGGCGAGCGTGAGCTGGTACCACTCGCTGCCGTCCTTGTCGACGCCGAGCACGCCGATGTGGCCGCTGTGGTGATGCCCGCACGAATTGATGCAGCCGCTGATGTGCAGGTCGATGTCGCCGATGTCGTAGAGCTCGTCGAGGTCGGCATAGCGCTCGGTGATCTCGGCCGCGAGCGGGATCGACCGCGCGTTGGCGAGGGCGCAGAAATCGCCGCCTGGGCAGGCGATCATGTCGGTCAGAAGGCCGATGTTCGGGCTTGCGAAGCCGGCGTCGCGCGCGTCCTGCCACAGCGCGTTCAGCTTGCTGGCGCGCACCCACGGCAGCACCAGGTTCTGGTCGTGCGAGACGCGCAGTTCGGCGTGGCTGTAGCGCTCGGCCAGGTCGGCGGCGCGTTCCATCTGGACGTCGGTGACGTCGCCCGGCGCCTGGCC
>JBDSZM010000080.1:0-3954 GCA_039925165.1 Burkholderiaceae bacterium | reverse complement strand
TCCCAAAGCTCATGATCTTTTCTAGCCACGCGTAGGACTCAAATGGCTGGCGTTGGCCCCTTTGCTTTGGTGACTTTCATTTGGGGCAGCAAATGAAAGTTACTCGGCCGCCGGGCCGAACTCCCGGCTGGACCGACAACGAAAGATCACGCAAGAAGAATCAAAAGAAACTCTGCCACAGCAGACCAAAGAGAACAAAGCTTCACGGCGCCTGATACGCCACCGCCACAAACAAGTTCCGCCCCGCCGTGTTGTACCCCCGCACCAGCTCATACACCCGGTCCCCGAGATTCGCGACCCGCGCCGACACCGTCCACTCCGGAGACCAGCGGTACGCCGCATGGAGGTTGACCAGCCCGTAGCCCGCCAGCCGCGACGCCGGATCGTTGGAGGCCGTGTCGTAGCGCGCCCCGCTCGCCACCACGTCGATCCCCGCGCGCCAGGGTCCGCGGGCTCCGCTCAAGCCGGCGCGGCCGTGGTCGCGCGCGCGCCGGACCAGCTGCATGCCGGTGTCGGCATTGACCGCATCCTGGTGCGTCCACTCGGCGTGCGCTTGCCAGCCGCCACCGGTGCTCAGGGCCGCGCTGGCGGTCGTGCCGCGGATGCGCGCGCTCGCCACGTTGTCGACCGTGGTGAAGGTCGAATCGACCGCGATCAGGTCGGCGATGCGGCTGTCGAAGCGCACCAGCCCGGCGCGCCAGCGGCCGTCGTCGTAGCGCAGTGCCAGTTCTGCGCTGCGCGAGCGCTCGGGCCGCAGGGCCGGGTTGCCGACGAAGTACGGGCTGTCGTAATAGAGGTCGTTGAAGCTCGGCGCCTTGAAAGCGGTGCCGGCCGAGGCCGACACGCGCCAGACGTCGCCGAGCCGAAAGCCGTAGGCCGCGTTGCCGGTATTGCGGCTGCCGAACTGCGAGTTGGCATCGCGCCGCGCCGAAACCTGCAGCAGGTGCGCGCCCCATTGCGCGGCGTGGCTCGCGAAGATCGAGCGGATGCTTCGCCGGTCGACGGCGAACGATGTATCGCTCGCGACCTTCTCGCGCCGCCACTCGGCACCGAGCGCGAGCCGCCCGCCGAGTGCGTCGAGATCGTTCTGCCAGCTCGCCTGATCCTGGTCGGTGCGAAACACGCTCGGAAAGACGCCGCGGATGCGCCCGTCGTCGGTGCCGCGCGCGAGCCGCAGCCGGCTGGTCCAGCCGTCGGTGATGCGATTGCGGCTCTCGATCGCGGCCGATGCGAGGCGCTGGCGGTTGAGGTCGTCGCTGTAGTTGCCGTCGAAGTCGAGACCGCTGTCGAAGTGGGTGGTGCGCTCGCTGTGCAATGCGCGCGCGGCCAGCACGTGACCGGGTGCGAACGCATGCTCGACCGACAGGCCGATGTTGCGGCCATGCGTCGGGTCCCGATCGGGGTCGTACGAGTAGGTATTGGCCGGGTTGGTCGCCGAGAACGCACGCGATCCCGATGCGCCGACCTGGACCGACCACTGCATCGCGCCTGAGGCGCGCGCGAAACCGGCCGACGCCTCGTAGGTCCGCCAGGTCCCGAACCCGACGGTCGCCTCGGTGCGCGGAGCCTGGCGCGTGAAGACCTGAATCACGCCGCCGATCGCATCGGCGCCGTACAGGCTGCTCGACGGGCCGCGCCGGATCTCGATGCGTTCGATCTGCGCCAGCGGCAGGTTCTCGAAGGCGTTGGTGCCGGCGCTGGCCGAGTTGACGCGCACGCCGTCGACCAGCAGGACGACGTGGTTGGCGTTGGCGCCGCGCAGGAAGATGCCCGAGGTCTGGCCGGGCCCGCCGTTGCTGGCGACCTCGGCGCCGCCGTGCGACTGCAGCAGCTCGGCCAGGCTCGCCGCGCCGGCGTTGCGGATCGCCTGGGCGTCGATCACGACCACGTCGGACAACACGTCGGCAATCGGCAGCCGGGTGCGGGTGGCGGTGACGACGATCGGATCGAGCCGTGCCGGATCGGCCGCCGCAGGAGGGTGAAACAGGCATGACAACAAGGGGCCGCAGACGAACGCGGCCCGCGACAGGGGCGAGGCAACCATGGCGGAAACTCCTGGCCGCACAGCGTCCCCGCAGGCGGCATCGATGGACGGGATCGCGGTGCCCGGCAGGCGTCGCGACGACCTTGCGTCCAGGCCGGTATCCGGGCTCGCAGGCCGGTGCGGTGGCTTGCGGCCAACGCACCTCGCAACGCCGCCTTCCCACAGGTGTGACCCCGCAGTGGCATCGTGACGTTGCTTGTTCCTGCTTACCGGTGCGGGGGCAGCGCAGGCTTGCTGGCATCCGCGAGGATGCCCGTCACCTGCTTCCCGTTTAACGTCCGCCGGAAGCCCGACGAACGCACCTGAAGCGCGGCCATGATAGCGGCGCCAGGACGACTGGAGTCGTGGGCGCCTGGGCACGGCCAAAGCCGCGCCTCGACCCGGCCCGGTCGGCGAATTGACTCCGCGTCGCAGCGTCAGGACGGCACCGTCGCCCGGCCCGCGTTCCTCAACGTCGCGATCAGAAGATGCCGAGCGCCAGTCCGCTGGCCAGCGCCGCGCCGAGGTCGCTGCAGCGTTGCAGATCCGCCGTCTCGATGCGCTTGGGAGCAAGGATCGCCTGCGGCGTTTGCGCATGGGTGCACACGATCAGCGGCTCGGCGATGGCCTTGAGCCGCCAACCGGTCGCGATGCGCCCGATCTGTCGGGCCGCGTTGCCGCCGTCGCTGCCGGCACAGACCAGGGTGGCGTAGGGGCGGCCGGCGATCTGACCGAGCGCGGCGTAGTAGCTGCGGTCGAAGAAGTCCTTCATCAGCCCTGCCATCGCGGCCAGGTTCTCCGGCGAGGCGAACAGGTAGCCGTCGGCGGCAAGCACGTCGTGCGGCCCGGCGTCCAGGGCATGTTGCACGCGGACGTCGACCCCCGCCTCCGAGGCCGCGCCGCGTGCCGCCGCGTCGACCATCGCGCGCGTCCCGCCGGTCAGGCTGTGGTAGACGATCAGCAGGTGCGGCATCGCGGCAGCTTAGCGCCGGGGCCCGCCGTCATGGGCGTGACGCGGCGTCGCCCCGCCCGACGATGCGCGCGCGCCGGCGGCGTCGCATTCGACAGGATTGTTCGTTCCTCATAAAGGAACGTCGGTCCGCCATGGTTGACGCTCGGCGGCGCAGCGACGATATTCCGGGTCGCATCGGGGCCCGGCCCCGCACCCGCAGGCAGTTTCCGCATGGCCATCACCCTCATCCTCAACGGCCAGCCGGCCGGCAGCGCGAGCGACGCCTCGACCCCGCTGCTGTATGTGCTGCGCAACGAGCTCGACCAGCATGGCCCGCGCTTCGGCTGTGGCCTGGCGCAGTGCGGTGCCTGCACCGTGCATGTCGACGGCCGCGCCACGCGCTCGTGCGTGACGCCGGTGGGCAGCGTCGATGGCCGCGCGGTGACGACGCTCGACGGCCTGGCGGCGCGGCACCGTCAGCAGCATCCGGGCAGCGACCCGGCGGCGCTCCACCCGGTGCAGCAGGCCTTCATCGACGAGCAGGCGGCGCAGTGCGGCTATTGCATCAACGGCTGGATCATGACGGCCGCCGCGCTGCTGGCCGACAAGCCGAACGCGAGCGACCGCGAATTGCGCGAGGGCCTGTCAGGGCTCAAGTGCCGCTGCGGCACGCAGGTGAGCGTGCTGCGCGCGGTCAAGCGTGCGGCGCGCCAGATGAACGCCCCGCAGGTGCGCGCATGAGCCGGCCGCATGGCCCGACGGGCGAGTCCCGGCGTGCGACCGCGACGCGGGGTCCGGTACCTGCCGCTGCGACGCTCGACCGTCGCGCCTTCCTCGCCGCGGGCGGCGGGCTGGTGGTGGCGCTCGCGTTGCCCTCGGCGTCGTTCGCCAACGACGGCACGGGTGCCGGCCTCGCGCCCGAGCGGCTCGACTCCTGGCTCGCGATCGACGCCCAGGGCCGGGTGTTGGCCTCGGTCGG
>JBDSZM010000079.1:0-3334 GCA_039925165.1 Burkholderiaceae bacterium | reverse complement strand
CGGCTTCGGGCGGCCGAGCGCCGGTTCCGGCGCGCCCCCGGTCGCCGGGTACGGCGACACACCCCCCCGGGGGGTCGGATCCGGCTTCGGGCGGCCGAGCGCCGGTTCCGGCGTGCCCCCGCCGGGCTCGACCGTCATCATCAGCGGCATCAACCGCTCGGTGTTGGCCGGCCAGCGCATCGGCCTGCTCGGCGCCAACGGCCAGGGCAAGTCGACGCTCGTCAAGACCATCGTCGGCCAGTTGCCGCTGCTGGCCGGCGAGGTGACGCAGGGCAAGGGCCTGTCGATCGGCTATTTCGCGCAGCAGGAGCTCGACGTGCTGTCGCTCGACGACGGCGCGCTGATGCACATGGTGCGGCTCGCGCGCGACGTCGGCCCGCCGGGGCGCGAGCAGGAACTGCGCGACTTCCTCGGCTCGTTCCGCTTCGTCGGCGCGATGGTGACGCAACCGGTGGGCACGCTGTCGGGCGGCGAGAAGGCGCGCCTGGTGCTGGCGATGCTGGTCTGGCAGCGCCCCAACCTGCTGCTGCTGGACGAGCCGACCAACCACCTCGACCTGACGACCCGCGAAGCGCTGTCGATGGCGCTCAACGAGTTCGAGGGCACGGTGATGCTGGTCAGCCACGACCGGGCGCTGCTGCGCGAGGTCTGCGACGAGTTCTGGCTCGTCACCGGCGGCACGGTGCAGCCGTTCGACGGCGACCTCGACGACTACCAGCGCTGGCTGCTCGACCAGGCGCGCCAGGCGTCGCGCGAGCAGTCGCGCGCTGGCACGGCCGCTGCGCCGAGCCCTGTCGCTTCGACGGCCGCCGCGGTCGAGGGGGCGGGCGGCAACGGCAACCGGCGCGGCGATCGCAAGGCGCAGGCGCAGCAGCGCCAGCAACGCACCGACCAGGCCAAGCCGCTGCGCAAAGAGCTGACGCGGGTCGACCAGAAACTGGCGCAATTGAACGCCCAGCGCACCGAGCTCGAAACGGCGATGGCACGTGCGAGCACCCCGACGGCAGAACTGGCCGAACAGGGCAAGCGGCTGAAGCGCCTGACCGGCGAGATCGATGCGGTCGAGGCGCAGTGGCTCGAGCTCAGTGCGCAGGTCGACGCCCTGGCGGCTTGAGTCGCTGTGACCGAACCCCCACACGCCCGCTCACCCCGCCACAACGCACGCACTCTGCGTTGCAAATCCTCGCCGTGCCGGCAGGCACGTCTGCGCTTTGCGCCTTGATTGCGCGCGCCGCGACGAACGGCTCGGACGCACGGAATTCATTCATCTCGTCTGACAACTCCGACGGAACGTAAGGTGTTTTCAATTGCTCACAATTCAATTTTGAGACGCTGAATAGACTGGGTTGATGCAGTCCACGACCAGCCGACACACCTCCGCCCCCAGCAGCGCCCCCAGCGTCGCTCCACGCTCCCCCGCCAACGCGCCGCTCGCGCTCGACAACCAGCTCTGCTTCGCCCTCTATTCGGCCTCGCTGGCCATGACCAAGCTCTACAAGCCGGTGCTGGTGCCGCTCGGGCTCACCTACCCGCAATACCTGACGCTGCTCGCGCTGTGGGAGCGCGACGGTCAGGGCGTGTCCGAACTGGGCGAACGTCTCTACCTCGACTCCGGCACCCTCACGCCGCTGCTCAAGCGCATGGAGGCCAGCGGCTGGCTGCTGCGGCGCCGCTCGACCGACGATGAGCGCCGGGTGATGGTCTACCTGACCGAACGCGGCCAGGCGCTGCGCAGCCAGGCTCGCAAGGTGCCGCATGTGCTCGCCGGCATGACCGGCATCAGCTTCGACCAGATCGGCCAGTTCACCCAGCGGCTGCAACGGTTGCGCACGCAGCTGCAGCTCCCGCTGGTTTCCCCGGTCCCTGCGAAAGACACCCCATGACGCTCGACAAAGTCCTTTACACCGCTCGCGCCACCTCGACCGGCGGC
Organism: Burkholderiaceae bacterium; assembly: GCA_039925165.1. GTDB lineage: Bacteria > Pseudomonadota > Gammaproteobacteria > Burkholderiales > Burkholderiaceae_C > JBDSEG01. The sequence goes on along the minus strand of JBDSZM010000079.1, from coordinate 1,404 downwards.
CGCGCAGGCCGCTCGAAATCGTCGGACGGTGCGCTCGACGTGACGCTCACCACGCCCAGGGCGTTGGGCGGCGACGGTGCCGTCGGCACCAACCCCGAGCAGCTGTTCGCGGCCGGCTATTCGGCCTGCTTTCTGGGGGCGATGAAGCATGTCGCCGCGGCACAGAAGATCACCCTGCCGGCCGGCACGTCGATCGATGCCGATGTGGGCATCGGCCCTATCCCGGCCGGCTTCGGCATCCAGGTGGCCATGAAGATCAGTCTGCCGGGCATGGAGCGCGCCGCCGCCGAGACCCTGGTCCAGGCCGCACACGGCGTGTGCCCCTACTCGAACGCCACGCGCGGAAATATCGACGTCGATCTGACGGTGGTCTGACGCCGCAGCGCTGGCCAGGTCAGACCGGCGCCGGCGCGTACATCGCTTCCATTTCGCGGCGCAAGCGGTAGGCCGAGGTCGTGGTGTCGATCGACACGTCGGCCCAAGTCAGGCTCGCGCCGCGGGCCACCGACCGCACCACCTTGACATCGTGGGCCAGCCCGAGCGGCAGGCCGCCGATGCGTGACGAAGTCGTGGCCGGCAGCAGCTTGCCCCAGACCGTGTAGCCGCCCTCGCCGTCGAGCAGATCGCCGGGGCGCAGGTCGCGCTTGGCGGTGGCCACCACGTCGGCGTTCCAGCATTGCGCGACGCCGGTCGGCTCGCCGCGCAGCGCGACGCTCGCGACCGACATACCGACCTCGAGGCCGATCAGGTGCCAGCGCTTGTAGAGCGTGAAATAGCGCCCGCTCGGGTCGGTGTGGGCGTTGTATTCCTCGAAGCAGTGCTTGATGTAGTCGGTCTCGGCCTCGACCGTCACCCACACGCCCATCCGGATGTCGTAGGGAATGGCGCGGCCGTTTGCCTCCAGCGACGAGATCACCTCGACCATGCCCTTGCGTTCGAGCACCCCGCCCTCGCTGATCGGCCGGGTCACGAATGGGATGTCCTCGACGCTCGCTGGCGGATAGAGCAAGCCGTTGCTCGGCACCGTCAGGCCGGTCGCGTTGGCCACCGCGGTCGATTCGATCGACGGCTTGGAGCCGTCGAGGAAGCTGTTGAACATCTTCGGGTTGAGCCCGCCGCGATCGGCCTGCTCGGGGGTCAGACCGTAGTAGCCCCAGACCGTCTCGGGCGTCGAGTCGCAGAAGTGCGGCAGCCACTTGTGGCCGCGCCCGGCCGCCACCACCGGGAAGCCGCAGGTGCGGGCCCAGTCGACCAGGTCGCAGATCAGCGCCGGCTGGTCGCCGAAGGCGAGCGAATAGATCACCCCGGCGTCGGCGGCGCGGCGCGCCAGCAGCGGACCGCAGAAGGCGTCGGCTTCGACCGTCACGTTGACGACGTGCTTGGCGTGAGCGAAGGCGCGCAGGC
>JBDSZM010000078.1:0-9097 GCA_039925165.1 Burkholderiaceae bacterium | reverse complement strand
GGCGAGACGGTCAAGGCGCTGGTGGTGCTGCACGCGGGGCACGCCGGGCTCGTCACCGAGCAGGCCGTGATCGACTGGTCGCGCGAGCACATGGCGGCCTACAAATGCCCCCGCATCGTCGAGTTCGTGGCGAGCCTGCCAAAGTCCGGATCCGGCAAGGTGCAGTGGCGCGAGCTGCAGGACCGCGAGCGGCTTGCCGGCACCGCGCCGGCCGCCACGCCGGGCGCCGCCGCCCCTTCCATCCCCCACAACGGAGACACACCATGACACCCATCCTCTCGATCCGACGCCGTCGTCTGCTGGCTGCGGCCGGCGCCGGCGCGCTGCTCGCGCCTTTCGGCAGTGCGCACGCGCAGGCCTATCCCAGCCGACCGGTGACGCTGATCGTGCCGTGGCCGGCCGGCGGCTCGACCGACCGGCACCTGCGCACGCTGGCCGAGCTGGCGAGCAAGCACCTGGGCCAGACCATCGTGATCGACAACAAGCCCGGCGGCGGCGGCACGCTCGGCCCGGGCACCATGGCGATGACCGCCAAGCCCGACGGCTACACCCTGGCGCAGCTGCCGATGGGCATGCTGAGGCTGCCGCACATGCAGAAGACGCCCTGGGACCCGATCAAGGACTTCACCTACATCCTGGGTGTCTCTGGGTACACCTTCGGCTTCACCGTGCGCGCCGATTCACCCTACAAGACCTTCAAGGACTACATCGATGCGGCGCGTCTGCAGCCCGGCAAGATCGACTACGGCTCGACCGGCATCGGCTCGTCGCCGCACCTGCTGATGGAAGACGTGGCGCTGCTCGCCAAGGTGCAGCTCAACCACGTTCCGTTCAAGGGCAACGCCGACCTCACGCAGGCGCTGCTCGGCGGTCACGTGATGGCGATGAGCGATGCCTCGGGCTGGGACAAGTTCGTCGACGGCGGCCAGATGCGGCTGCTCGCGACCTTTGGCGACAAGCGCACCCAACGCTGGCCGACCGTGCCGACCGCGAAGGAACTCGGCTACGACATCGTCTATGCCTCGCCCTACGGCATCGTCGGTCCGAAGGGCATGGACCCGGCGATCGTGAAGACGCTGCACGACGCGTTCAAGAAGGCGATGGACGATCCGAAGCACGTCGAACTGCTGGCACAGCTGAACCAGGATGCGTGGTACCGCAGCGGACCCGACTACGCCAAGTGGGCCGGCGATACCTTCGTCAAGGACAAGGCGCTGATCGAGCGGCTCGGGCTCGCGGCGAAATAGCGTGAGCGCGATGGGCCCTGCGCTGGCGTCGACGCAGGATTTGATGGCGCGCGATTTCGGTGCCATCGCCGGGCTGATCCGTCACCACGCACAGCGCGATCCGCGGCACCCGGCGATCGACGACGGCACGCTGGTGCTCGACTACGGCGCGCTCGACGCACTGATGGACCGCGTCGCGGCGAGCCTGCAGCGCGACGGCCTGCGCCCCGGCGATGCGATCGCGATCTGCGCGGTCTCGTCGACGCGCTATGCGGCGGTATTTCTCGGCGCGCTGCGGGCCGGCGTCGCGGTCGCGCCACTCGCGCCCGGCTCGACGCCGCACAGCCTGGCGCGCATGCTCGACGATGCGCAGGCACGGCTGCTCTTCGTCGACGCGGCCAACGCGCCGGCCTTCACGGCGGTCGATGCGACACGCGTGCCGCGGGTCGGGCTCGACGATGGCTCGGACGCCGGGACCGGCTTCGACGCCTGGCTGGTGCCCGCGGGACGCGGGCCGACACCGGTCGAGCCGGCGCCCGACGCGCCGTTCAACATCATCTATTCGTCCGGCACCACCGGCGAGCCGAAGGGCATCGTGCAGCCGCACGCCATGCGCTGGGCCCACGTGCGGCGCGGCGCCACCTATGGCTACGGGCCGCAGGGCATCACGCTGCTCGCCACACCGCTTTACTCCAATACGACGCTGGTGGTCTTCTTCCCGACGCTCGCCTGGGGCGGCACGGTGCTGCTGATGGGCAAGTTCGACGCGGCCGGCTACCTGCGCCTGGCTGCGCAGCGTCGGGTCACGCACACGATGCTGGTGCCGGTGCAGTACCGCCGGCTGATGGCGCGGCCCGACTTCGACGCCCACGACCTGGGTTCGACCACCATGAAGTTCAGCACCAGCGCGCCGTTCGCGGCCGAGTTGAAGGCCGACGTGCTGGCGCGCTGGCCGGGCGGGCTGGTCGAGTTCTACGGCATGACCGAGGGGGGCGGCACCTGCATCCTCGAGGCGCACCGGTTTCCCGACAAGCTGCATACCGTGGGCCAGCCGGCCGAGGGCCACGATATCCGCCTGATCGACGAGGCCGGCGCGGAGGTCGGGCCCGGCGAGGCCGGCGAAGTGGTCGGGGCGTCGCCGGCCATGATTACCGGCTACCACCGCCAGCCGGCGCGCACCCGCGAGGCCGAATGGTTCGATCCGTCCGGCAAGCGCTACATCCGCACCGGCGACGTCGGCCGCTTCGACGCCGACGGGTTCCTGACCCTGTTCGATCGGAAGAAGGACATGGTCATCAGCGGCGGTTTCAACATCTACCCGAGCGACCTCGAGGCGGTGCTGCAGTCGCATCCCGAGGTGGCCGAGGCAGCGGTCATCGCCGCACCGTCGGCGCAGTGGGGGGAGACGCCGGTGGCCTTCGTCGTGCTCAAGGCGTCGGCGACGACCGATCGCGACGCCCTGCTGGCATGGGCCAATGCGCAGCTCGGCAAAACCCAGCGCCTGGCCGCGCTGCACCTCGCAGACGAACTGCCGCGCAGCGCGATCGGCAAGGTCCTCAAGCGCGAGTTGCGCGAGCGGTATCTTGCTTTGAATCCAAACAAGGACTAAATTACTGATAAGTCCGAAACAAGATACATGCCCCCCGCCGCCCCACAGACCGAAGCGCACACCGCGCCACGCACCGCAGGCACCGCGCCAGCCTCGTCTGCCGAGATGGGGGCGGCCGGGCTGCGCGCCTTCGGGCGCATTGCGCAGGCCTGGAAGCTCAGCGTGGACGAACAGCTGACGCTGCTCGGCGCGCCGGCGCGCTCGACCTACTTCGCCTGGCGCAAGAACCCGGGCGCCGCGCTGCTGTCGCGAGACACGCTCGAGCGCATCTCCAACCTGCTCGGCATCTACAAGGCGCTGCAGATCCTGCTGCCCGACGCGGCGGCGGCCGATGCCTGGGTCCGCAAGCCGAATGCGGCACCGGTGATGGGCGGGCGCAGCGCGCTCGAGCACATGTTGGCCGGCAACCTGAGCGACCTGAACCGGGTCCGTCGCTACCTCGACGCGGTGCGCGGCAGCGGCTGGGGTTGAGCGCGCCGACCGAGTGGCCGCTGCGGCGCATTCGCTGGTCGGCGGCCTGTCGCATCGTCCCGACGCGGTTTCCGAGCGTCTTCCTGTACGACCGGGTCGCCGATCCGGCCGACTTCGAGGCGCTCTATGCCCTCGAAGCCATGACCAACGACCGGGTGCGCGACGAGCTCGGCGAGATCGAACTGGTGCCGGCCGCCGACCGCGTCTTCGGCCCCGGCAGCGGACCGATCATGGCGGCGTTCACGCACCTGAACCCTGCCGGCAGCCGCTACTCCGACGGCTCGTACGGCATGTTCTACGCCGCGCGCGAGCGGCGCACCGCGATCAGGGAGACCCAGCACCACCTCGGCCGCTTCCTCGCCGCGACGTCGGAGGCGGCCACGCACCTGCAGATGCGGCTGTACCACGTCGCGATCGATGCCCGGCTGCACGACCTGCGCGGCGACGATCCGGCGCTGCAAGCGGTGCACGACCCCGACCGCTACGAAGTCGCCCGCACGCTCGGTCGGGCGCTGCGCGCCGCCGGCTCGGCCGGCGTGGCGTATCGCAGCGTGCGCGACTCAGGCGGCGAGTGCGTGGGCCTGTTCAAGCCGCGCGCAGCCAGCGGTAGCGTGCATGCCGCGCACCTGCTCTATGCCTGGGACGGCACGCGCTTCACCGACACCTACGCCCGGCTGCCGTGAGGCGGCGCGACCGGCTCGGTGTGCCAACGCTGCGTGCTACATTCGCGCCCATGTTTGCGTCTCGCACCGGCTTTACGTTCTTCTGGTTCTCGCACCGCTCGGCGGACGGAGAGGCAGGCGTTTAGCAAGTTCAAGCGCACCGAATCTTCGAAACCGCCGGGTGACCCCCGGCGGTTTTTTTTGGTCCCTCGACATCCACCCCAGGAGAGCGTTTCATGCCGAATCCATCCACTCCCGAAGGCGCACCCTGGCATGCGGGCACCGAGCGCACCAGTCAGACCGACGATCAGCGGATCAAGGACGTGATGCCGCTGCCGCCGCCGGAGCACCTGATCCGGTTCTTCCCGATCGCCGGCACGCCGGTCGAGGCCCTGGTGGGCGAGACGCGGGCCGCGATCCGCCGGATCATGCAGAAGAAGGACGACCGGCTGCTCGTGATCATGGGCCCGTGCTCGATCCACGACCCGCTGGCGGCGGTCGAGTACGCCAAGAAGCTCAGACTCGAGCGCGAGCGATACCGCGACACGCTCGAGATCGTGATGCGGGTCTACTTCGAGAAGCCGCGCACCACGGTCGGCTGGAAGGGCCTGATCAACGACCCCTACCTCGACGAGAGCTACCGCATCGACGAGGGCCTGCGGATCGCGCGCCAGCTGCTGCTCGAGATCAACCGCGCCGGCATGCCGGCCGGCAGCGAGTTCCTCGACGTCATATCGCCGCAGTACATCGGCGACCTGATCTCCTGGGGCGCGATCGGCGCGCGCACGACCGAGAGCCAGGTGCACCGCGAACTCGCCTCGGGCATCTCGGCGCCGATCGGCTTCAAGAACGGCACCGACGGCAACATCAAGATCGCGATCGACGCGATCCAGGCCGCGGCACAGCCGCACCACTTCCTGTCGATCCACAAGAACGGCCAGGTCGCAATCGTCGAGACGCGTGGCAACCAGGACTGTCACGTGATCCTGCGCGGCGGCAAGACGCCGAACTACGACACGGCCCACGTCGCAGCCGCCTGCCGCGAGATCGAGGCCGCCAGGCTGACGTGCACCCTGATGGTCGACTGCAGCCACGCCAACAGCAGCAAGCAGCACCAGCGGCAGGTCGATGTGGCGCGCGACGTGGCGGCGCAGTTGCAGGCCGGCAACCGCTGCATCTTCGGACTGATGGTCGAGAGCCACCTGATCGGCGGGGCGCAGAAATTCAATCCCCGCGTCGACGACCCGGCCGGCCTGACCTACGGCCAGAGCATCACCGACGCCTGCCTCGGCTGGGACGACAGCCTCGGCGTGCTGGGCGTGTTGAGCGACGCGGTGCGCGCGCGGCGGTCGGCGGCGGTGGCAGCGACGTCGCTCACTGCCTGAGCGGCGAGAGCCTGCGGCGCGGCGATCTCCGTCAGGCTGCGTCGTCGCGTGCCAGCTTGGCGCTTTGCCAGTAGACGTCGTCGCCGCCGAGACCGTCGAGGTTGGCGCGGTTGAGCACCCGCGCCAGCACGAACAGCAGGTCGCTCAGGCGATTGAGGTAGTGACGCGGCGTGGCGCGCACGGTATCGACCGCCGTCAGCGCGACCACCGCCCGCTCGGCGCGCCGCGCCACGGTGCGGGCCACGTGGGCAATGGCTGCGCTGCGGGTGCCGGCGGGCAGGATGAATTCCTTCAGCCGCGGCAGCGTGGCGTTGTGCTCGGCCAGCGCCTCGTCGAGCCTCAGCACGGCGCTGTCCTTCAGCAGTTCGAAACCCGGGATCGACAGTTCGCCGCCCAGGTTGAAGAGCTCGTGCTGGATCACCACCAGCAGCTCGCGCACGCCCGCGGGCAGCGGTTCAGCGAGCAGAACGCCGAGGCTGGAATTGAGTTCGTCGACGTCGCCCATCGCCTGGATGCGCAGATGGTCCTTCGGTACCCGGCTGCCGTCCCCGAGGCCGGTGGTGCCGTCGTCGCCGGTGCGCGTCGCGATCTGCGTGAGACGATTTGCCATCGTTCCATCCTACCTGTCGGCAAGGCGCGGATCAGGGACGGCGTGGCCGTGGCCGGACGGCCGGCAGCTTCGAGGCCTGCGCGCTGCCGGAGGTGGTGGCGCCGCTGCGCTGAGCCAGGGCGCGGCAGCCGGGGCCGAGCGCCTGGTCTGCCGCTGACTTGTCGCCGGTATCGATGAGGGGCAGCAGCGCGGCGATCGGGTTGACCAGCGCCAGCAGCGCCGACGCGCCGAGCTTCATCGCGAGCGGCCCTTTCTCGAGCGAGACCTTCGGGTCGTCGAGCGGTCCGCGCACGTGCAAGGGTGTGCGCAGCGCCATCGGGCTGAAATCCTTGGGCAGCACGACGGCGCGCAGGTCCATCGACTCGTCGACCAGCGACACCGCACCACTCACCGACAAGGTCGAGTCGGTGGTGTCGATCACCAGCACGCGCGGTCGCAGGACGCCGGCCTGGGCCTGCAGGTCCGCCACGCCGCAGAGCACGTCGAGCGACTTGTCACCCGCGACGATGAGACCCACGCCCTGGGCGATGTCGATGCCCGCCGCTTCGACCGCCAGGTGCGAGATCTTCGCGTCGCGCAACTGCAGTCCGACGTTGCCCTTGAGGGTCGCAAGGATCTGCGCCGTCGAGCGGCCTTCGCCCTGCAGGTCGAACACGCCGCGCAGCCGCCCCGAGACATACGGCGGGCTGCCATCGTCACGCACCTGTCTGACCCAGCGCTCGAGCCGCACGTCGTTGATCCGCAGTGCCGTGCTCCAGATCGCGCGCTTGGTGCGGCCGTCGAGCTGCACCGTGCCGGCCAGCCGGCCCTGTGCCGTGCGGGCGTCCACGTCGGTCAGGCGCAGGACCGCATCCTCAAGCCGCAGGTGGGCGCGCAGCGGGCGCAGCGGTTCGAGATACTTCGTGCCGAGGTCGACCTCGGCAATGTCAATCAGCACATTGGCGTCCATCACCTGCAGCGACGGCAGGTCGAACTCACGGCTCGGCAGCACCCGGTCGTTGGCCTTGACCCGACGCTTCGGGGTTTCGGCCGTGGGTCCGGAGGTGCCGATCGCCGGCCCCAGGTCGGCCAACAGCAGCCGGCTGCCGCCAAGCCGGCCGGACAGCAGCGGTTTGGCGCGCCCCTGGTCGAACGCGAACGCGCCGGTCAGGCGGCTCGATCCGATGTGCGCCACGTCGAACACGGCGTTCCAGACCTGGTCGCGCTTGGCGATTCGGCCCTCGGTCCGGAACGCCGGCGTGCTTGGCAGCGTGACGCCGAGCGGATCGCCGACCGCCGCCAGCGACGGCCCGGCGACGCTGAAGACACCGGTCATGCCGCCGAAGTGGAGCGCGTCGGTCGCGGTGCCGTGGAACTCGACCTTGGCCCGGCCGAGGGTCGCCTCGAGCATCACGGGCACCGCCAGGCTGCGGGTGTCTTCGGCCGCAAACGGCAGGATGCCGCTCGTCTCGAGATGCGCCTTCAAGGGAAAGCCGCGGTAGCGCCCGTTGGCCACGACCCGCAGGCCGTGGGGCTCGCCTGGCGCGGTGGTGCTGCGTGGGGCGCCTGAAGCGCCCGTCGCCGCGGACGCCGCGGACGCGGTGCGCGCCGATGCGGCAGGCGCCAGCGCCCGCGCGGCCGTCGACGCCCCGCCGGAGCCAGACTCGGCCGGCAGGCTGGCCGGCCGGCCGCTGCGGTCGACGAGTGTGAAGTGGGCGTCCACCGAAGCGTCGAGGATCACGTCGCGATAGCGCAGCGCCCCGTCGGGCACTTCGAGTTGGCCGAAGGTCGGTGGCGGCCTGCGCGGCGCTTGCAGGTCGCTGTCGGTCTGCCACGACGCCCGTCCGTCGGCCAGCCGCTCGAGCACGATGTCCAATTGCTCGGCCCTGGTCGAGCGGATGTGCAGCGCGCCGCCACGGTAGGCCCGCCAGAGGTCGCCGTAGCCCAGTCGCACCCGAGCGTCGGTGGCGAGCAGCATGTGCGGCTCCCGGCTCCACTCGGGGGCAGCGATGCGCAATCGTGGTGCGCTGAGGCTCAGGCCGCGCAGCAGCCCGATGCGCGCGCCGGTCCGGTCGCCGGGCGCGCTTCCAAAGCTGACCTCGCGTTTGAGGGCGCTCGACAGGCGGCGTTGCAACGGCTCGACCAGGAACGGCCAGCCCTGCGATTCGCCCCACGCCACGCCCAGTACCAGACCGAGCAGCACGACACCCAGCACCATGCCAAAGCGACGCACCGACCGGCCAGCCGCAGGAGTGGGTACGGGCGGCGGGACGGCGCTGTCTTTCGCGAGCGCTCCATCGGTCATCTTGATCCTCGGCGGTGTGGCTCCAAATGTCTTCATCGCGCTGCGAAGACGCCATCGGCGATGGGCGGTTCGGCGGGTCGGCTGGCTCCTACAGTGTCAGCCGCCTCGTCGCGCCCCCGGTCGTTTCTCGGGTCGGTTCGGCGTTCGTATGATTCGCGGCTCGCGTGACCGCGCCTTTTTTTTCACTTGCCCAACCCGGATCCATGGACAAACAGACGCTCTCCTTTCAGGCCGAGGTCAAGCAGATCCTGCACCTCGTCACCCACTCGCTCTACTCGAACAAGGAAATCTTCCTGCGCGAACTGGTTTCGAACGCCTCCGACGCCTGCGACAAGCTGCGCTTCGAGGCGCTGAACCACGCCGAGCTGTACGAGGACGCGCCGGAGCTGAAGGTCAAGGTGGCGTTCGATGCGGCGGCCAAGACCATCACCATTACCGACAACGGCATCGGCATGTCGGCCGACGAGGCGGTCGCCAACCTCGGCACGATCGCCAAGAGCGGGACCCGCGAATTTGTCGCGGCGCTCGAGTCCGACCAGAAGAAGGACGCGCAGCTGATCGGCCAGTTCGGCGTCGGCTTCTACAGCGGCTTCATCGTGGCCGACCGGATCACCGTCGAGTCGCGCCGCGCTGGACTGCCGCCTGATCAGGGCGTGCGCTGGACGTCCGACGGCAGCGGCGAGTTCGAGGTCGAGACGATCGACCGCCCCGAGCGCGGCACCCGCGTCACGCTGCACCTGCGCGACGGCGAGGAGGAGTTCCTGAGCGGCTGGAAGCTGCGCTCGATCATCGGCAAATACTCCGACCACATCTCGCTGCCGATCCTGATGCAGAAGGAAGAGTGGGACGC
>JBDSZM010000077.1:0-7290 GCA_039925165.1 Burkholderiaceae bacterium | reverse complement strand
CGTACTGGCTGGAGGAGCCCTTCCTGCCCGACGCGATCGACCTGCACGCGCGCCTGGCCCAGCGCACGACCATCACCATCGCGACCGGCGAGATCGAGGTCGGGCGCTGGCGCTTTCGCGAGCTGGTCGATGCGGGCGGCGCCGAGATCCTGCAGGCCGACGCCGCGGTGTGCGGTGGCATCACCGAGTGGCGGCGCATCGTCGCGCACGCCGGCAGCATCGGCGTGACGGTCAGCCCGCACTGGTTCCACGACCTGCACGCGCCGCTGGTCGCCGCGACGCCGAGCGCACGCTACGTCGAGTTCTTCACCGACGACCAGGTGCTGAACTTCCGCCGCCTGATCGACCGCCAGCTCGAGCACAAGGACGGCTACCTGATGCTGCACCAGACGCCGGGCCTGGGCTTCGGCTTCGACGAGGCGGCGATCGCGCGGTATGCCGGGGGCGCCTCGGCCTGGACCACCGTGTCATGACCGAGCCGAGGGTGCGGCCGCAGGCGCTGGCCGATTTCATCGCGCGCGCCTTCGTCGCACTCGACATGCCGCAGGGCGATGCACAGCGCATCGCGGCGCTGATGACCGAGGCCGAACTGCAGGGCTCGGACGGCCACGGCGCGATCCGCCTCGCACCCTACGTCAGGCGCATCCAGGCCGGCGGCATCAACCTGCGGCCCGACATCCGGGTGGTGCAGGAACGCGCCGCCACGGCCCTCATCGACGGCGACAACGCGATGGGCCATCTGGTGATGCAGCGCGCAGCCGAGATGGCGATCGAGAAGGCGCGCAACGCCGGCATCGCCTGGGTCGGCTCGAAGCTCAGCAACCATGCCGGGCCGGCCTCGCTGTATGCGCGCATGGCGCTGCCGCACGACATGATCGGGCTGTACTTCGCGGTCGGCAACGCGAACCACCTGCCGCCCTGGGGCGGCCTGACGATGCTGCTGTCGACCAACCCGATCGCGGTCGCGGTGCCGGCGCAGGACGAGCCACCGGTGGTGCTCGACATGGCGACCACGGTCGCCGCCTACGGCAAGGTCAAGGCCAAGGCGCAGCGCGGCGAGCCCATGCCCGAGGGCTGGATGATCGACCGCCAGGGCCGGCCGCTGACCGACCCGACCCGCGCCGACGAAGGCTTCCTGCTGCCGATCGGCGGCTACAAGGGCTACGGCCTGGCGCTCATCGTCGGGCTGCTGGCCGGCACGCTGAACGGCGCCGCGATGGGTCGCGACGTGGTCGACTTCAACCACGACTTCGAGACCACCACCAACACCGGCCAGGCGATCGCGATGATCGACCTCAACGCGTTCGACGACCCTGCCCAGTTCAAGCAGCGGGTCGACGCGCTGGTGCGCGACCTGCGCGCGAGCGACCGCCTGCCCGGTGTCGACCGGATCTGGCTGCCGGGCGAGCAGAGCCACGCCAAACGCATTGCCAACCAGCGCGACGGCATCACCATCGGCCCGGGCCTGCGGCGGGCGCTCGACGGCGTCGCGGCCGAACTCGGCATCGCGCCGCTGGCTGACCGACCACCCCCGAAGGAACTCGAATGACCACCCACCCAACCACCGCCGCCCTGCTCGCCGTCGCGACCGCTGCATGGCTCGCGCTGCCCGCCTCCGCCCAGACCGGGCCCTACCCGAACCGGCCGATCCGGATGATCGTGCCGCTGGCGGCCGGCAGCGCGGTCGATACCGCGGCGCGCATCGTGGCGCAGAAGATGTCGACGACGATGGGCCAGAGCGTGGTGGTCGAGAACCAGCCCGGCGCCGCCGGCCTGGTCGGCGCCGATCGCGTCGCCAAGGCCGCCCCCGACGGCTACACGATCGGCGGCTTCAACGACAGCATCATGACCATGGTGCCGGCGCTGCAGCCCAAGATGCCGTGGGACATCGTGCGCGATTTCGCCCCGGTCTCGCTGGTCGCGACGGTCGAATGGGGACTGGTGGCGAATCCGGAGCGGCCCTACGCCAGCGCCGCGGCACTGATCGCCGCCGCCAAGACCGCGCCGGGCAAGATCGACTACGGCAGCGGCGGCATCGGCAGCCCGCAGCACATCGCGATGGCCCTCTTCGCCTCCGAGGCCGGCGTGAGCCTGACGCACGTGCCGTACAAGGGCGCGACCCAGGCGGCGATCGGCGTCGGTGGCAACGAGGTCGCGGTCGCGTTCCAGGGGCTCGCCACGGTGAACTCCCTCATCAAGGCTGGCAAGGTCAAGCTGATCGGCGTCGCCACGCCCAAGCGCATGCCGCAGTACCCCGACGTTCCGACGATCGGCGAATCGGGCCTGTCCGGCTTCGAGTTCAACTCCTGGTTTGCGGTGCTGGCGCCGGCCGGCACGCCGCCGGAGATCGTCGCCCGGCTGAATGCCGAGATCGTCAAGGCCATCGCCGACCCGGCGGTGCGCGAGCAGCTGGTCGCGCAGGGCCTGACCCCGCGCGGCTCCAGCGCCGACGAACTCGGCAGCGCGACCAAGGCGCAGCTCGCCAAGTACGCGGCCCTCATCAAGAAGGCCGACATCAAGGCCGAGTAACCCGGCGCGGTCGTGGGGCGCGTGGGGCCGCCGCAGCGCGCGCCGCGCCTCCCACCGATACTGTTCACCGGCGCCGACCCCGGCGTCGACGACCGGAACCACGACGCATGGACAGAGGGACAGACAGGTGCGCCGCTCCGCGCGCTCGAGGCCCGAACACCGGCCGCGCCCCGCGGGTGACGCCGCGCCCGGTTCCGGGCGTGCCGGGCTGATGCGGGCGGCCTGCGCGGCGCTGGCCTGCAGCGCCGCCCTGCTGCTGGGCGGTTGTGCGGCGATCAAGAACGTGCTGTCGCCGCAGGCGGCCGAGACGCCGGCCTCCGCGCCCTCGCCGGTGCGGCTCGAGGTCGATGCCCCCGGCCCGCTCGAGCGGCTGCTGCGCACCCACCTCGACCTGGCCCGATTGCCGCGGCTGGCCGTCGGCAGCGGGGTCGAGATCGAACCGGCCGAGCTCGACCGGCTGGTCGCCGTCGCGCCGGAGCAGGTCCGCGAACTGCTGGCGACCGAGGGCTATTTCGACCCCGAGGTCGAGGTCGCGCGGGTGCCGGACAGTACGCCGCCGACGGTGCGCATCGTGGTGCGGCCCGGCGCGCCCACCCGGGTCGACACGCTCGATCTGCAGGCCCGCGGCCCGCTGGTGGACGCCGCGCGCCAGGGCGACCGCAGCGCCGGCGCCGCGCTGCGCGGGCTGCAGGCGGATTGGCCGCTGCCGACCGGCGCGCTGTTTCGCAACGACGCCTGGGTCAGCGCCAAGCGCGCGTCGATCGCCGGGCTGCGCGCCCAGGGCTATGTCGATTCGCGCTGGGCATCGACCCAGGCGCAGGTCGACGCGAGCACCCAGCGCGCCGCGCTCACGCTGCTGGCCGAGAGCGGCTCGCTCTACCTGACCGGGCCGCTGCAGATCGAGGGCCTGAACGTCCACGACGCGCAGACCGTGCGCAACCTGGCAGCCTTTCCGGTCGGCTCGGTCGCCACCGAGGAGCGTCTGCTCGACTACCAGGAGCGGCTGCAGAAGTCGGGCCTGTTCGAACGCGCGACCGTCCAGCTCGACCCGGACGCCAAGGACCCCGCCGCCGCGCCGGTTCAGGTCCGTCTGGCCGAGGCGCCGCTGCAGGATGCGACGGTGGGGCTGGGCTTCAAGACCGACGAGGGCCTGCACGGCACGCTCGAGCACCAGCACCGGCGCGCGTTCGGTCTGGCCGCGACGTCGCGCAACAAACTCGAGCTGTCGGCCGTGCGCCAGGCCTGGGAAGGCGAACTCAGCACCCACACCCTGCCCGGCCTGTACCGCAACCTGGTCGGCGGCGCGGCCGAGCGGCTGGTGTCGGACGACGACGTCGTCACTTCGGCCCGGCTGCGCCTGGGGCGCGCGCAGAGCACCAAGGACATGGAGCGGCTCTACTTCGTGCAGGCCGAGCGCTCGCAGCGCCGCACCGACACCACGCGCGAAACCTCGGACGCGCTCAGCGCGCATTACCACGGCATCTGGCGCAGTGTCGACGACAACCTGCTGCCGACCCGCGGCCATGTCTACAGCGGCCAGGTCGGCGCCGGAGTGGCGCGCTCCAACGTCGGCGAGAGCGGCCCCTTCGCACGCGCCTATGCGCAGGTTCGCGGCTACTGGCCGATCGGTGCCTGGTACGGCCAGGGCCGGCTCGAGCTCGGCCAGGTGTTTGCCCGCGACGGCGTGATCGTCCCCGAGTCGATGCGCTTCCGGGCCGGCGGCGACAACTCGGTGCGCGGCTATGCCTATCGCTCGCTGACGCCGATCGTCAACGGCGTCGAAGCGAGCGGGCGGGTGCTCTTCACCGCGAGCGCCGAGATCGCCCGGCCGATCCTGCAGCGGCTGCCGCAACTGTGGGGCGCGGCCTTCATCGACGTCGGCCGCGCCGCCGACCGCTGGGGCGACCTGAGACCCGCCGTCGGCGTCGGCGTCGGCCTGCGCTACCGCAGCCCGGTCGGCCCGCTCAACGTCGATATCGCCTACGGCCAGGAGGTGCACAAGCTGCGCCTGCACCTGACGCTCGGCAGCACCTTCTGAGCCCGCCGGCATGAGGTCCGATATGAATCCGCCCGAGCCGCGCCCCGCGCACCGTCGGCGCAGCCTGGTCGGGGGCCTGTTGCGCGCGCTCGGCGTCGGGCTGGCGCTGGCGCTGGCGCTGGGCTTGGGCGCGCTGGCGTTCTGGCTCAGCGACGCCGGGCCGCGCTGGGCCCTGGTGCAGGTGCCGGGTCTCCACGTCGGCACGCTGACCGGCCGGCCCGACGGCGGTGCCTTCGGCATCGACCGGCTCGGCTGGCGCTCCGGCGACACCCAGGTGCAGGTCGATGGACTCGCCTGGCGGGACATCGGCTGGCGCTGGTGGCCCTACCCCGGCGCCTGGCTGCAGATCGAACTGGTCGAACCGCGCGCGGCCCGCGTGGTGGTGCGCACCGGAGCGGCCAGCGCCGCCCGTCGCCCGGCGCCGACCGACCTGCACTTGCCGATCGAAGTGGTGGTGAGGAACCTGCAGATCGGCGACTTGCAGGTCGATACGCTGCCCGCGGTGCGCGACATCGGTGCCGACCTGCACCTGGGCGCCGAGTCGGGCGCGCAGCACCGCGTCGGCCGGCTGGCGGCGCGGGTCGAGGCGCTGCGCATCGAGGGCAAGGCGAGCCTGGCCACGCGCGGCGGGCTCGCGCTGGGAGGCGCCTGGAAGCTGGCGACCGAGCCGGCGGCGGCGCTGCCGTGGCAGGCCGACCTCACGCTCGATGGCACGCTGGCGCGGCCGCGCGTGGCGGCACTCCTCGCCACCGGGTCCGGCGCCAGCGCGGCGGTCGATGCGACGCTGGCGCCGTTCGACGCCTGGCCGCTGGCCGCGCTGCAGGCGACCACGCGCGACCTCGACCTTGCGGTCCTGTCGAGCGGCCTGCCGACGACCCGGCTGACCGGCCGGGCGGTGCTCGGCAGCCGGGCGCGCAATGCGCCGCTGAGCGCCGAGGTCACGCTCGACAACGCCGCGCCCGGCCCATGGAACGAATCGCGCCTGCCGCTGCGCAGCCTGACCGCCACGCTGCAGGGCCGGCCCGAAGACCTGCAGACGCTGGAGCTGCCGGCCTTCGCACTGCAACTCGGCGGCACCGAAGAGGCCGGGCGGCTGACCGGCAGCGGGCGCTGGCAGGGCCGCGCGCTCACGGCCGAGCTGCAGCTCGATCACCTGCGGCCGTCGCGGCTGGATGCACGCGCCGCCCGCATGGACCTGAGCGGGCCGTTGACACTGGCGCTCGACGGCCTGCCGCCGCCGCCCGGTGCGGCGCCGCCCGTCGGCGACGCGCCGCCGCTCACGGTCCGTCTCGAGACCGAGCTGCGCGGTGCGCTGCTGCAGCCACGGCGGGCGCCGGTGCGGCTGGCCGCTGCCGCCAGCCTGCGCTCGGAGCCGGCCGGCCCGCTGCAGATCGGCATCGAGCGGCTCGAACTGAATGCGGGCGCGGCGCGCGCCGAGTTCAGCGCCGATATCGGCCGCGACGCTGCGCAGCGCTGGCGCGCCGTCACGCGCGGCGAGTTCGCGCGCTTCGACCCCGCCGCCTGGTGGCCCGGCGCGGCGCCGGCGGGACTGGCGCGCGGGCCGAACCGGCTCGACGGCCGCTGGCAGACCGACCTGGCGCTGCCGCAAACCGCCTTCGGCGCCAAACCGGCGGCGCTGCTGCAGGCGCTGCGCGGCGACGCCAGCCTGGCGATCACGCCGAGCCAGCTCGGCGGCCTGCCCCTGGTCGCCGACGCCACGCTGCACGCCACCGACGCCACGAGCCGGGTCGACGCCGCGTTGCGGGTCGCGGCCAACCGCGCCAGCGCGCGGCTCGACCGGTCGGCGCTCGGCAACGACCAGTGGCAGGTGACGGTCGACGCACCGGCGCTGGCCGCGCTGGCGCCGCTCGGCCGCTGGCTGCCGTCGGCCGCGCCCTGGCTGCCGAGCGCCGGCACGCTGCAGGCGAGCGCGCAGGCACAGGGTCGCTGGCCGGCGCTGCAGACGAAGGGCGAGCTGGTGCTGCGCGGCGCGCGGGCGCCGGAATGGCAGGTCGACCGGGCCCAGGCGCGCTGGAACGCCGTCACCGGCCGCCTCGACGCACCGCTCGAACTGACCCTGGACGCGGCCGGCCTGGCCCTGGGCGAGCAGCGCATCGAGCGCCTGGCGACGCAACTGAGCGGCAGCTTGCGCCAGCATCGGGTCAGCCTCGACGCCAGCAGCCCGCTGCGCCTGCCGGCGTGGGCCGAGGGCGGGCCCGCGGACGATGCCGCGGCCCCGCGCGGCACCGCACTGCACCTGGCTGCCAGCGGCGCGTGGCACCCGGCCGGCGGCGCCGCCGGGGCCGGCGCGGGGACGTGGTCCGGGCGCATCGCCGAGCTGCTCGCCACCCCGCGCCGGGCCGGCGCCACGCCCTGGGCGCAATTGCGCGATGTCGACCTGCGGGTGCGCCTCGACCCCGACCGCGGTGGGCTGCTCGAGGCCGCGGCCGAGCCCGGCCAGGCACAGCTCCTGGGCGCGACCCTGCGCTGGCGCGAGGCCCGCTATGCCGCCGCCACGTCCGCGGCGCCCGACGCCCCGCCGCGCATCGACCTGGTCGCGCAGCTCGAGCCGGTGCCGGTGGTGCCCTGGCTGGCGCGCCTGCAGCCCGAGTTCGGCTGGGCGGGCGACCTGCGGGTCGGCGCCAACGTCGAACTGCACAGCGCCCAGGCGCTGCAGGCCGACGTGGTCGTGCAGCGCAGCGGCGGCGACATCGCGGTCAAGG
>JBDSZM010000076.1:0-3847 GCA_039925165.1 Burkholderiaceae bacterium | reverse complement strand
CGCTCGGGCAGCAGCGCGACGACCCGCGGCTGGTCGCCATCGGCGAGATCGGGCTCGATCACTTCGTGCCCAGCGCGGACCGGGCGCGCCAGGAGCGCTTCTACGCGGCGCAGCTCGGCCTGGCGCGTGAATTCGGCCTGCCGGTGCTGCTGCACGTGCGGCGCTCGGTCGACACGGTGCTCAAGCACCTGCGGCAAGCGCCGGTGCCCGGCATCGCTCACGCCTTCAACGGCAGCCTGCAGCAGGCGCAGGCCTTCCTGGCGCTGGGCTGCAAGCTCGGCTTCGGCGGCAATCTCACCTTCGAGCGCGCCCTGCAGATTCGCCGCCTCGCGCAGGCGCTGCCCGACGATGCGATCGTGCTGGAGACCGACGCGCCCGACATCGCGCCGCAGTGGCTTTACCGCACGGCGACGCAGCGCGCGGCCGGCGCGACGATGCGCAACGAGCCGGCGGAACTGCCGCGCATCGCCGAAGTGCTCGCGCAGTTGCGCGGCGTGACCCCGGCGGCGCTGGCGGCCAGCACCGGCGCCAATGCACGCGCGGTGCTGGCGCTGCCGTGAGTCATTCGACCTGAGCACCTCGGCATGACGCGCCGCCCGCGCGCGATCGAACTGGCGCCGGTCACCCTCTCCGAGGCCGACGGCGTGCGCTATCTGCACCTCGGAACGCCGTGGGTGCAGGGCGCCATGCGGATCCGAAAATCGCTCGCGCTCGAGCTCGAATATGTCCAGCGCATGATGGTCTGGATGCTGCTGCGCCCGACGGCCGAACTGACGCGCGGCCATGCCGTGCAGCTCGGCTTGGGTGCGGCCGCGATCACGCGTTTTTGCCACAGCACTCTGCGGATGCGCTGCACCGCCGTCGAGCTGAACCCGAGCGTGATCGACGCCTGCCGGCTGTGGTTTCACCTGCCGGCCGAGTCGCCTCGCTGCAGCGTGCTGGCGCAGGACGCCGCGGACTATGTCGCCGATCCGGCCCGCGTCGAGTCGGCGCAGGCGCTGTGCGTCGACCTGTACGACCACGACGCCGCGAGCCCGGTGCTCGACAGTGCCGAGTTCTACCGCGACTGCCACCGCCTGCTGGCCGACGACGGCGTGATGACGGTCAACCTGTTCGGTCGCGACGCGAGCTTCGAGCGCAGCGCCGCGCGCATCGCTGCGGCCTTCGGTGCGGCGCAGATCCGCAGCCTGCGGCCGACGAAGGAAGGCAACACGATCGTGGTGGCGCTGAAAGATGCGCCCTGGCCCGACCGCGCGTCGCTCGCCTTGCGCGCCGAGGCGATCGAGCGACGCTTTCAGTTGCCGGCAAGGAAGTGGCTGCGGATGATCCGGGCGTGGCCCGTCTGAGCCCGTCGCTCCAGAATTCGCTCGACGTCGACAGGTGACACCTGACACGGCGCGCCCACGAAAGAGAGCCATTCGATGAAGATTTTGGTTGTCGGCGCCACCGGCGTCCTCGGGCGCGCGACCGTGCAACGCCTGCTCGCGCAAGGGTTCGCGGTGCGGGCGATGACGCGCTCGCCCGAGCGCGCCGCCGATCTCGCGGCGCAGGGCGCCGAGGTCGTCGCCGGCGACCTGATCGACCGCGCGTCGCTGACCCGGGCCTGCGCCGGTGTCGACCGTGTCTTCGCGGCGGCGCATGCGATGCTGGGGCGCGGACGCTACGCCTCGGAGCGGGTCGACCGGGAAGGCCATCGTGCGCTGATCGATGCGGCGCAGAACTGCGCCGTGCAACGCTTCGTCTACACCTCGGTGCTCGGTGCGGACACCGACCATCCGGTCGATTTCTTCCGCACCAAGTCGGTGATCGAGCAGCATCTGCGGGGCAGCGGTCTGCCGCATGTGATCCTGCGACCGACGGCCTTCATGGAGCACCATGTCCATACGTTCAACGGCAAGGCGTTGCTCGGGAAGGGCCAGGCCAGGTTGATCGGTAGCGGCACGAAGCTGCGCAATTTCGTGGCTGGCGACGACGTGGCGCAGTTCGCGGTGCTGGCGCTCACCGCCGAGCCCGTGCCGGGGCCGCTGATCGAGATCGGCGGCCCGGGCAACTTCACCAACAACGAGGTGGCCGAGCTGTATGCACGACTGGCTGGCGTCGCGCCGCGCATCTCGCATCTGCCGGCATCGGTGGCGCGGATGCTCTCGCGGGTCGCGGCCCCGCTGCATCCGGGGGTCGCGCGCCTGATGCGACTGCTCGGCCTGCCCGACGACGCCTTCGAGGAGGCCTTCGACAGCGCCGCGCTGCAGCGCGCCTTTCCGGCGCTGCGCCTGACGTCGCTGGAGACTTTCGTGCGAGCGCGGGTCGCAGAGGCCGGAATCACTCCGGCGACGTGAGCGGCGAGTCGGCAGGGAGCGCGAGCCAGCCTGCGACGCACGGATAACATCAGCCCCTGCATCCAGCCTGGGCCGAACTCGCGCATGAAAGCTGCCACCGCCGCCCGTCCCGCTACCCACGCCGGCAAGCTCGAAGCGGGAACGCTGCTGCAATGGTTGCGCGAGGACGGCTGGATCGGCGTCGAGGACGCCGAGCAGACCGCGCGCCGCTTTGCCGGCGGTGCGAGCGCGCAGCATCCGCTGGTGCGCATCGCCGGCGTCAACCTGGCCCGTCACGGTACCCATCGGACGCTCGATATCGAGGCGCTGACCGAGTGGCTGGCCGGCCGCTGCGCGTTGCCGTATCTGCGCATCGACCCGCTGCGGGTCGATGTCGGTCGCGTCACCGAGATCATGTCGATCACCTACGCCGAGCGACGCCGGGCGCTGCCGCTGACGGTCGGCCCGACCGAGGTCACGATCGCGACCTGCGAGCCCTTCGATCTGGGTTGGGTCCCCGAGATCGAGGCACATGCGCGCAAGAGCGTACGCATCGTCATCGCGAGCCCGCCGGAACTCGCGCGCTATACGACCGAGTTCTATACGCTCGCGCGCTCGGTGCGCAACGCGACCAAGATCGGCGAGGGCTCGGCGCTGGCGAGCTTCGAGCAGCTGGTCGAGCTCGGCAAGACCACCAAGCAGCTCGACGCCAACGACCAGGGCGTGGTGCAGGTGGTCGACTGGCTGTGGCAGTACGCCTTCGACCAGCGCGCCTCGGACATCCACCTCGAGCCGCGGCGCGAGCGCAGCGTGATCCGCTTTCGCATTGACGGCGTGATGCACACCGTCTACCAGCTGCCGCCCGGCGTGATGGGCGCGATGATCGCGCGCATCAAGCTGCTCGGGCGGATGGACGTGGTCGAGAAGCGGCGCCCGCTCGACGGCCGCATCAAGACCCGCAATCCCGACGGCGACGAGGTCGAGATGCGGCTGTCGACCCTGCCCACGGCGTTCGGCGAGAAGATGGTGATGCGCATCTTCGACCCTGACACCGCGCTGAAGGCGCTCGACCAGCTCTGCTTCGGCAGCCACGACGGCAAGCGCTGGGAAGAACTGGTCGCCAAGCCGCACGGCATCGTCCTCGTTACCGGCCCGACCGGCTCGGGCAAGACGACGACGCTCTATTCGACGCTGCGCCGGCTGGCGACCGACGAGGTCAACGTCTGCACGATCGAAGACCCGATCGAGATGATTCAGCCGGCCTTCAACCAGACCCAGGTCCAGGTCGCGCTCGACCTCGGCTTTGCCGAAGGGCTGCGCGCGCTGATGCGGCAGGACCCGGACATCATCATGGTCGGCGAGATCCGCGATCTGGCAACCGCCGAGATGGCGATCCAGGCGTCGCTGACCGGCCATCTGGTGTTCAGCACCCTGCACACCAACGATGCGGCGTCGGCGATCACGCGGCTGGTCGACCTGGGCGTGGCGCCCTACCTGATCGGCGCCACGGTGGTGGGCGTGCTGGCGCAGCG
>JBDSZM010000075.1:0-3577 GCA_039925165.1 Burkholderiaceae bacterium | reverse complement strand
CCCTTGAACATATCGCGCAGGTTGCCGGCGATCGTGATCTCGTGCACCGGGTGCTTGATGCGTCCGCCCTCGACCCAGAAGCCGGCCGCGCCGCGCGAGTAGTCGCCGGTGACGAAGTTGATGCCCTGCCCCATCAGCTCGATCACGAACAGGCCGCGGCCGAGCTTGCGCAGCATCGCCGGCAGATCGTCGCCGGGCTCGGTAAGCCGGCTCGTCAGGCGCAGGTTCTGCGCCCCGCCGGCATGGCCGGTCGAGCGCATGCCGAGCTTGCGCGCGGAATAGGTCGACAGGAAATAGCTTTGCACGACGCCGGCACGCAGCACCTCGCGCTCGCGCGTGAGCACGCCCTCGTCGTCGAACGGCGCGCTGCCCTTGCCGCGCATCAGGTGCGGGCTGTCGACGATATCGACGTGCTCGGGCAGCACCTGCGTGTGCAGGCTGTCGACCAGAAAGGTCGACTTGCGGTAGAGCGCACCGCCACTGGTGGCTTGCACGTAGGCGCCGAGCAGGCCCGCCGCCAAGCTCGACTCGAACAGCACCGGCACTTCGCAGGTCGCGATCTTGCGCGAGCTGAGTCGCGACAGCGCCCGCTCGGCGGCGTAGCGCCCGACGGCCTCGACCGGCGCCAGTTCGTCGGCCGAACGCATCGAGCTGTACCAGGCGTCGCGCTGCATCGCCGCGTTGCCGCCGCGTCCCGGGACCGAGGCGATCGGCGCGACCGAGACCGAATGGCGCGAACTGGCGAAGCCGCCGCGAAAGCCGCGCGTGTTTCCGGCATAGAAGTGCGACTGCTGGGCCGAGACGCCGGCCCCGTCGGAGTTGGTGATGCGCCGGTCGACCGCGAGCGCCGCCGCCTCGCAGCGCCGCGCGATCTCGAGCGCGCCCTCGGCATCGATCGCCCAAGGATGAAACAGGTCGAGGTCGCGCCGTGCCGCCTCGCCCATCGCCAGTTCGTCGGCCTCGGGAAGGCCGGCGGCCGGGTCTTCGGCGGTGAAGCGCGCGATATCGTGCGCTGCCCGAACCGTCTGCTCGAGGGCGACGCGCGAGAAATCCGAGGTGCTGGCATTGCCGCGCCGCTGGCCCACGTAGACCGTGATGCTCATCGACTTGTCGCGGTTGCGTTCGACGTTCTCGGTCTCGCCCTTGCGCACCGATACCGAGAGCCCGACGCCCTCGGACACTTCGGCGGCGGCATCGCTGGCACCGAGTCCGCGCGCGAAGGCGAGCGCGTCGTCGACCAGTTGCTCGAAGCGCTCGCGTCCGAAAGCGAAGCCCGACGGCGGCGTCGACGTCGCCCGCTCGGTGGGGGTGGAAAAGGCATCGGACATGGGTACAAAGCTCGGTCGGGAAAGGGGCGCGGCTATGATAACCAGCCCTGTTTGTCGCATCGCCGCACGCTGCGGCCTGCCGTCCATGCCCTCCCCGTCCGCACCCTCTGAGCCGTCCGAAGTATCGGTGCGCAGCGTCGTCGCCGAGCGACCGAGCAAGACCCGGCGCAAGCAGGATTCGCATGCCTTGCAGGACCTGGGCGAGGCGGTGGTGGCGCTGCCCGAGGAGCGGCTGCGCGAGCTGGCCTTGCCCGAGACGCTGCTCGACGCGATCCTCGACTACAGGCGCACCAAGACCTTCGAGGGCCAGCGCCGTCAGATGCAGTACATCGGCAAGCTGATGCGCCGCACCGATCCCGAGCCGATCCGCCAGGCGGTGACCGACCTGCAGCTCGGCCGGGCGCGCGATGCGCTGGCGCTGCACCAGGCCGAAGGCTGGCGCACCGCGCTGGTGGCCGACGACGCCGCGCTCACGCGCTGGACCGCCGAGCATCCCGACACCGACCTGCAGCAGTTGCGCACGCTGGTCCGCAACGCGCGCAAGGATGCCGCCCTCACGCCGCAGGCGCGCAACGGCCGCGCGTATCGCGAGCTGTTCCAGTTCATCCGGCAGGGCTTGCCGGAGCGCGCCGAATGAGCCCGCTCGAACCGAGCTACGAGCCAGTGCGGATCGGGCTGCTGTCGGCCAGCGACCGCGCGAGCAGCGGCGTCTACGCCGACCAGGGCATCCCGTCGCTGCAGGCCTGGCTTTCCAAGGCCTTGCGCAACCCGGTCGAGTGGCACACCCGGCTCGTCGCCGACGACCGCGCGAGCATTGGCGCGGCGCTGTGCGAACTGGTCGATGTCGATGGCTGCGCGCTGGTCCTGACGACCGGCGGCACCGGCCCGGCGCTGCGCGACGTGACGCCCGAAGCGACGCTCGACATCGCGACCAAGCCGATGCCCGGCTTCGGCGAGCAGATGCGCCAGATCAGCCTGCATTTCGTGCCGACGGCGATCCTGTCGCGTCAGGTGGCGGTGATCCGCGGCGCGAGCCTCGTCATCAACCTGCCCGGCCAGCCGCGCGCGATTGCCGAGACGCTCGAAGGATTGCCCGCCGCGAGCCCGCCGGTGCCGGGCATCTTCGCCGCGGTGCCGTACTGCCTCGACCTGCTCGGCGGCCCCTATCTCGAGACCGACCCCGCGGTGTGCGCGGCGTTTCGGCCCAAGTCGGCGCAGCGGCCGGCGCGGGCAGTGCCCGCACGGGGCTGAGGCCTCGTCAGCGGATCAAGATCTGCCAGGCGACCATCGCCTGTGCGACGAATCCGGCCACGAATGCCAGCGTGCGAACCCAGGGGATGCCCAGGGTGTAGACCACGACGTGGATCAGCCGGGCCCAGAAGTACAGCATCGCCGCGGTCGCCAGCGAGCCGCCGGTGATGCCGAGCGCGGAGGCCGTCAGCAGCAGCGTCGCGAAGACGACCAGGTTCTCGACCGCGTTCGCATGCGCCTTCATCAGCCGCTGCGCCCACGCGGACTGCGGCTTCGGGTCGCTCGGATAGCCGACCGCATCGAGCAATCCGCCCACCGCGATCCGGTCGAGGATATAGGGCACCCACAGCAGCCCGGTCAGTGCTGCGGTGCAGGCGAGGTAGAACAGTTCGGTCTTCATGCGCGGTCTCCTGGTGTCGGCAAGCCTTGCGTCGTGGGGCGGCTTCGCTTGCCTCGAATGCTCCGCGCCCGGGTTCAGATTCCGTGGATGGGTGTCGTGCCGTCAGTGTGCGTGCAGCTGGCTCACCGCCAGCGCGACGATGCCCAGGCCCGCCCCCAGCCAGGCCAGCTGCGCGAGCGTCTCGCGCAACGTCAGGCGGTGCTGCAGTTGCGGGATCAGGTCCGCCACCGCGACATAGATGAAGCTGCTCGACGCCACCACCAGCAGGTAGGGAAACAGCTCCTCCCACGGTCCGACGACGAAATAGCCGAGCACGCCGCCCGCCACCGCCGCCATGCCCGAGGCCGCGTTGTAGGCCAGCGCGCGGGTGCGCGACAGCCCGGCATTGAGCAGCACGATGTAGTCGCCGACCTCCTGCGGAATCTCGTGCGCGATGATCGCCAGCGAGGTCACGATGCCGAGCCGCGTATCGGCCAGGAAGGCGGCGGCGATGATGATGCCGTCGCAGAAGTTGTGGATGCTGTCGCCCATCAGCACGCTCCAGCCGCCGCGACCGGCCTGTGCCACGTCGAAGCCGTGATGGTGGTGGTGCTCATCG
>JBDSZM010000074.1:0-12827 GCA_039925165.1 Burkholderiaceae bacterium | reverse complement strand
TGGCGTGGCGGTGCAATGTCGAACTTCATCGTGAGCGAGATGCGCTTGCGCACCAGGTCGACCTCGAGCACCTTGACCTTCACAATGTCGCCGGTCTTGACGATCTCGCGCGCGTCGGCAACGAACTTGTGCGCGAGCTGGCTGACGTGGATGAGGCCGTCCTGATGCACGCCCAGGTCGACGAACGCGCCGAACTGCGCGACGTTGCTCACGGTGCCCTCGAGCGTCATGCCGGGCACCAGGTCTTTCAGGTCCTCGACACCCTCGGCCAGCCGCGCGACGCGGAAGTCCGGCCGCGGATCGCGCCCCGGCTTCTCCAGCTCCGTCAGAATGTCGCGCACCGTGACGACGCCGAAGCGTTCATCGGCAAAACTTTCCGGTCGATGCCGCGTCATCAGGTCGCGCAACACGTCGGCGCGGCCCAGCACCTCGGCCGCCGGACGCCGGAAGGCCGCGAGCAAACGCTCGACCAGTGGATAGGTCTCAGGGTGCACGCCGGTGCGGTCGAGCGGGTCGGTGCCGCCGCGGATGCGCAGGAAGCCGGCGCACTGCTCGAAGGTCTTGGGGCCGAGGCCGGTCACCTTGAGCAATTGGCGGCGATTCTCGAACGCGCCGTTCGCATCGCGCCAGCCGACCACCTGCGCGGCCACGCTGGCGCCGAGGCCAGATACCCGCGCCAGCAATGCGGTCGACGCGGTGTTGAGGTCGACGCCGACTGCGTTCACGCAGTCCTCGATCACCGCATCGAGCGTGCGGGCCAGTTGGGTCTGGTCGAGGTCGTGCTGGTACTGGCCGACGCCGATGCTCTTCGGATCGATCTTCACCAGCTCGGCCAGCGGGTCCTGCACCCGACGCGCGATGCTGACCGCGCCGCGCAGGCTCACGTCCAGGTCGGGCAGCTCGCGGCTCGCGAACTCGCTGGCCGAATAGACCGACGCGCCGGCCTCGCTCACGACCAGCTTGTCGATGCGCCGGGCCGCGCCATCGGCCTGCAGTCGCTGGATCAGTTCGCCGGCCAGCCGGTCGGTCTCGCGGCTGGCCGTGCCGTTGCCGATCGCGATCAGGTCGACCGCGTGGCTGCGGCACAGGCGCTCGAGCGTGCGCAGCGCGCCATCGCGGTCACGCCGCGGCTCGAGCGGGTAAACGGTGTCGGTCGCGAGCACCTTGCCGGTCGCGTCGACCACCGCGACCTTGCAGCCGGTGCGGATGCCGGGGTCGAGACCGAGCACGACCTTCGGACCGGCCGGCGCCGCCAGCAACAGGTCGCGAAGGTTCTCCGCGAAGACCTTGATCGCGACCTGCTCGGCCGCCTCGCGCAATCGTGCGAACAGGTCGCGGTCCAGGCTGAGGCTCAGCTTGACCTTCCAGGTCCAGACGATCGCCTTGCGCAGCAGTGCGTCGCCCGGCCGACCCTCGGGCTGCCAGCCGAGGTGGTTCGCGATGCGGCCTTCGGCCGGGCCCAGGCGGCCCGGCTCGACCGGCGTGTCGAGCACCAGCGCCACGTCGAGCACCTCGAGCGCGCGGCCGCGAAAGATCGCCAGCGCGCGGTGCGAGGGCACCTGCCGGATCGGCTCGGCAGCCTCGAAATAGTCGCGAAAGCGCGCCACGTCGGGGTGCGCGCCGTCTTTGCCAGGCGCCAGGCGACTTTGCAGCAGCCCTTCGGACCACAGCCACTCGCGCAGCGGGGCCACCAGCGATGCATCCTCGGCCCAGCGTTCGGACAGGATGTCGCGCACGCCGTCGAGCACCGCCGCCGCATCGGCGAAGCCGGCGTCCGGGTCGACATGCGCCGCAGCCTCGGCCAGCGGGTCGAGCATCAGGTCGGCACACAGTCGATCGGCCAGCGGCTCGAGCCCGGCTTCGCGCGCGATCATGGCCTTGGTGCGGCGCTTGGTGCGGTACGGCAGGTACAGGTCCTCGAGGTCCTGCTTGGTCGGCGCGGCCTCGATCGCGGCGCGCAACTCATTGGTCAATTTGCCCTGCTCGTCGATGCTGCGCAGCACCGCCTCGCGCCGCAGCGCCAGCTCTCGAAGGTACGACAGGCGCGTCTCGAGGGCACGCAACTGAATGTCGTCGAGCTGGCCGGTCGCCTCCTTGCGGTAGCGCGCGATGAAGGGCACGGTGGCGCCGCCATCGAGCAGGTCGACAGCGGCCTGCACCTGCGCGGGCCGCACCGCCAGTTAGGTCGCGATCTGGGTCACGACGCGGTCGGTCGGGTCCGGGCGGGCAGCACGTTCGGTCATGGGGATGGGGCTTGCGGCGAGCCAGGTGCGCGAGGCGATGTCGGGGAGAGGCGTCGAGATGACTCGCGCCCGAGTGGCGGGGCGACGTCGACCTGCGAGAGCCGGCCGCGCCGCCCGGCGGCAGCGCGAGGCGGCGCAGTTTGCCACACGCCCATGGCCGCTTCGGGTGCGGCCGATGCGGCCCGCGCCCGGCCCGCGCGTCAGGTGTTCGAGGCGCGCGCCAGCACACCGCACGCGGCCGCGGCGCCGCTGGCGAGGCAGGCGTTGAGCAGGTAGCCGCCGGTCGGCGCCTCCCAGTCGAGCATCTCCCCGGCGCAGTGCACGCCGGGCAGTGCCGTGAGCATCAGCCGGTCGTCGAGCGCCTCGAAGCGGACCCCGCCGGCGCTGCTGATGGCCTCGGCGATCGGGCGCGCCGCGACCAACGTGACCGGCAGTGCCTTGAGCGCGACGGCCAGCGCCGGCGCATCGGCCAGCAGGGCGCGCGGCAGCACTTCGTACAACAGTCCGGCCTTCGCGCCGTCGATGCCGAGCCGGCTCTTGAGGTGGGTCGACAGCGAGCGCGAGCCGCGCGGACGCGCGACTTCGGCAGCGACGAAGGCAGCGTCGCGCCCCGGCAGCAGGTCGAGCTGCACGGTGGCCGACCCGTGCGTCGCGATCGCATCGCGCAGCACCGCCGACGCCGCGTAGACCAGGCTGCCCTCGAGCCCGGTGGCGGTGACCACGCACTCGCCGATCTGCCGCAAACCGCCGAACGACAGGGCCACGTTCTTCAGCGGCCGGCCAGCATGGCGCGTTGCGAAGTGCGCGCTCCAGCCGGCCGTGTCGAAGCCGCAGTTCGACGGCCGCAGCGGCGCGACATTCACCGTGCGGGCACGCAGCCACTCGACCCAGGCGCCGTCGGAACCGAGCTGCGGCCAGCTTGCGCCACCCAGTGCCAGCACCACGGCGCCGGCTTCGATCCGGCGCTCGCCGTGCGGGGTGTCGAAGCGCCAGGCGCCGCTGGCCTCGTCCCAGCCGCGCCAGCGATGCCGCATGTGCAGGCGCACGCCGGCCGCACGCAGCCGGTGCAGCCAGGCTCGCAGCAGCGGTGCGGCCTTGAGGTCGGCCGGAAAGATGCGCCCGCTGCTGCCAACGAAGGTGGCGATGCCCAGGCCCTGCGCCCACCGCCGCACCGCGGCCGGATCGAAAGCCCGCAGCATCGATTCGAGCTCGGGGCGGCGCGCACCGTAGCGCGCGACAAAGGCATCGAAAGGCTCGCTGTGGGTCAGGTTGAGGCCGCCCTTGCCGGCCAGCAGAAACTTGCGTCCGGCCGACGGCATCGCATCGTAGATGTCGACCGACACGCCGGCGGCGGCCAGCACCTCGGCCGCCATCAGACCGGCCGGTCCGGCGCCGACGATGGCGGCGTGGCGGGGGACATGCGGATCGGTCATGGCGGCGGGCTCGCGCAAGGGCGGCGCAGTGTGCCACGCCGCCAGGTCGCCGGGGTCGGGCACGATCACGGCCGCGGCGGGCTGTAAGAAACACCGCGGCGGCCGCGACCCCGTGGCAGCCACTACACCGGAGTTCCCCATGTCACGCACGCTCATCCGGCTCGGCGCCCTCGCCGGCTTCGCGGTCATGGCCGCCGGCTCGAACGCGCTCGCGCAAGGCGCCTGCAGCGCGCGCAGCACGCCCGCCATCACGCCCGTCGTCGAGCTGTATACGTCCGAAGGCTGCAGCTCCTGTCCGCCGGCCGACCGCTGGCTGTCGGCCTTGAAGGACGGCCGGCCCGTCGTCGCACTGGCCTACCACGTCGACTACTGGGACCGCCTGGGCTGGAAAGACCGCCATGCGAGCCCGACCTACACCCGCCGCCAGGCGGCGCAGCAGCGGCACAACGGCGCGCGCTTCAGCTATACGCCGCAGGTGGTCGCCAACGGCATCGACCGCCCCGACTGGCCGTCCCTGCGTGGCGCGCCGCAGCCCGCCGGCAGCGCGCCGCTGACGATCGCCTTGACACGCGACGGCGACGCCACGGTCGCGACCGTGCAGGCCGGCGCGCAAGCGCCGCGGCAGCTGTCGGCACTGTGGGCGGTGACCGAAGATGGCCACGTCAGCCAGGTCCAGGCCGGCGAGAACCAGGGCGCCCGACTGCACCACGATCACGTCGTGCGCGAGTTGCTCGAGGTGGCGAGCTGGTCACCCCAGGCGCAGCCGGTGGCGCCGCTGCGATTCGTACCGCAGACCCGCCCCGATCCGGCGCACCCGCGCCATGTCGTGCTGGTGGTGCTCGACCCGGCCACCGGTCGGCCGCTGCAAGCACTGCAACTCGATTGCTGAACCGGTCGGGTCGCCGTCAGGCCCGACGCCGGCCCCTTGCGCGTGATACTGTTTTTATATACAGTTACGCACAAAGGAGCATCGCATGAGCCGCCACGAGCACCGTCATTGCTATCAACCCCGTACCGCCCGCGTGCCGAACTGGCTGCGTCGACTCTGGGCATGGTGCTGAACGCGGCCCGGCCGCGGCTGCGCTGGGCGCTGGGATGGGGTGCCGCTGGGAGGATCGACACGATACGCGCGACGCTCACCGCACATTTTAATGACTCGGCGGACTGGAACCCGATCCGCCGCGTGACGGTGTCCCACCACAGTCGCCAGTCGCCGAGGAAGCTGTAGACCGGGTACTGGAAGGTCCCGGCAGCACGCGCTCACCCCGCTTCCAGCGTCCGTGGCAAGGTCAGTGGCCAGCGTCACTGAAGACGCTGTGGCCGTTCTCGCGGTAGCCGGCAAACGGCGC
Organism: Burkholderiaceae bacterium; assembly: GCA_039925165.1. GTDB lineage: Bacteria > Pseudomonadota > Gammaproteobacteria > Burkholderiales > Burkholderiaceae_C > JBDSEG01. The sequence goes on along the minus strand of JBDSZM010000074.1, from coordinate 7,802 downwards.
GCAGCGCACGAAGCCCACGCTGTCATACAAGGCCTGCGCCGGGCCGAACGCGGGGTTCGATCCGGTCTCGAGGCTTAGGCGCCGCAAGTCGCGCCGCCGCGCCTCGTCGATGACCTGCACGATCAACGCGCGCGCGGCACCACGCCGCCGCAGCGCTTTCGGCGTGCGCATCGACTTCACCTCGGCGTGTTCGTCCGACAGCGCCTTGAGCGCCGCGCAGCCGACCAGCGTCTCATTTTCCCAGGCGCTCCAGAACGTGATGTCGGGCGAGCGCAGCGTCGCCACATCGAGCGCGAACAACTTGCTCCGGCGGCGACAGCGTGTGCATGTCGGCGAGGTGCTCGCTCAGCAGGGCCAGCACCTGCGGATGGGTGAGGTCGTGATGTGGATGCGCTTGGGCGGGCGGTGGTCAGGTGGGCGTCGGCTCGCATTCCTGGATCCGATCCCGCAGATCCGCAACCTGTGGGTGCGGCATTCCTGGACCTTGCCGAACGAAGGACGTCTCAGCGCGGGCGACCCGTCTCGCCTTTCGTGCGGGTACGGCGCAAGGCTGGGCGGGTTGCCCGAGCGCGTCGGCAAGGAGCAGCCAGGGACTCTTCGAACAGCCGCTGCCCGCGCCTGCCTGTGGGTTGCGATGTGCTGCAGCCGCATCGCGTCCTCGGCCCGACCCTGGCGCTGCGCGGGGCGCGCGCGCCTCGCCGACGCCCGCGCGTGCATCAGGCCGCGAGAACAGTTCGTTGCAGGGGCATTCGTGGCTTGCGTATGCTGCCGGTCCGCCGTCATCTCGACGGATTCGGGAGTGACGATGAGCAGGGCAATTCGGTGGCTGGCGGGGGCGGTCTCGACGTTCGGGCTGGTGGCATGCGGAGGCGGGTCGTCGGAGTCGGCGTCGAGCGTCGGCATGCCCGGCGTGCTGACCATCGCCGGGTCCGCACTCAAGGGTGCGGCGCTCGCCGGCGCGACGGTGACGGCCAAGTGTGCGGTGGGCTCCGGCTCGGCGCTCACCGCCGCCGACGGCAGCTACACCCTGACGCTCGTCGGCGCGAGCCTGCCCTGCGCACTCAAGGTCGTCGGTACCGAGGGCAGCGTCTTCCACTCGGTCTTGCCCGGCACCGCCGACAGAGGCAGCTACGTCGTGAACCTGACGCCGCTGACCGAATTGCTCGTCGCCAAGGTCGGCGGCACCATGCCCGAGACCTACTTCGCCGGCTTCGGCGCCGCCAGCGCGGTCCCCGAGTCGGCGGTCAGCGAAGGCAACGACTACCTCAAGGTCGCGCTCGAAGGCGTAACCGACCTGACCGGCGTGAACGCGGTGTCCGACACCTTCAAGGTCGGCGATGCACGCGATCGCAAGCTCGACGAACTGACCGCGGCGGTCGCGGCGGCCGGCAGCCGGCTGGCCGAGGTCGCGGCACGCATCGTCGCCAATCCGGCGTCACCGCGAGAGGTCGGTGCGCCGCTGATCCGGCCCGGCAAGCCGGGCTGAGCGGGCAAGCCCCCACCGCCGGTCAACGCGCCGCCGGCGGCTGTCCGAGGGTCCAGTCGAGGATCTGCTCGCCGGTCCAGACCAGCGTGTCCTCGCGGGCGGCGATGTGGTCGAGCAGTCGCTCGACGTGACCGATGCGGTGCGGCACGCCGCTCAGGTAGGGGTGCAGCGAGATCGTCATCACGCGCGGCACCGTCGCGCCCTCTTCCCACAGCCGGTCGAATTGCGCCACACCGCGGCGGTAGATCTCGTCGGACGCGTGCTGCTGCACCGCCGAGATCACGACGTCGTTGATTTCCACGCTGTACGGCATGGCCACGATCGATCCGCTCGCCGTCTGCAAGGTGACCGGCTGATCGTCGAGGACCCAGTCGGCCACGTACTCGATGCCGGCGGCGGCGAGGTGATCGAGCGTGTCATCCGTCTGCGTCAGCCCCGGGCTCTCCCAGCCGCGCGGCGGCCGGCCTGTGGTTCGTGCAATCTCGTCGATCGCGGCCCGGATCGACGCCTGCGGGTCGTCGAGCCGGTGCATCGGACGCTGCACCAGACCGTGGCCCATGAACTCCCAGCCGGCGTCGAGCGCGGCCCGGCAAACCTCCCCGTAGGCGCTGCAGGCGGCGCCGTTGAGCGCCAGCGTCGCCGGCAAGCCACGCTCGCGCAGCGCTTCGAGCACGCGCCAGAATCCGACCCGCATGCCGTACTCGTGCCAAGTCCAGTTGGGAATGTCCGGCAGCAGCGGCTGGCCCATCGGCGGTGGCAGCACCGTGCGCGGCATGGCGCCGGTCGGGTCCCAGACCTCGATGTTGACGACCGGCCACACGACCACGCGAGCATTGCCCGGCAAGGAGAAGTGGCGCCGATCGACGATCGATCGATACGGCGCTCGCGCGCGCACGCTGTGGCCGGGAAGGTCTGCCATGCAACTCCTGATATATGAGTCGGATGCGTCCGGGCCGACAGGCCCGGCAACCGCAGCGCACATTCTGTCGCGCCGGCTCCCCGCCCGCTTGGCGTGGCCGGAAAACGATGCCGCTTCGGCCGGATTCGTTGGCCGGCCCGGCGTGACGAGTGCGCGATGCTCGGCAGGGTGTGCCGGCGACGGGTGGTAAGGTGCTGCGCCGCCTGACGAGCCGACGCGGTCGCGACGCGTCGATCGTTGGCAGACGCGCGACACGCGAGACGACTCGGCGGCGCCCCTCGACCTCTTCTGCGCCCTAGCCCCTGTTGATCGCCACCCGACCCTGCCCGACATGGCGCCCGTGATACCGCCCGAGCCGGCCCGACCCGCCGACCCTGCCGCCGCCGGGCACACGCCGATGATGCTGCAGTACCTGCGCATCAAGGCCGAGTTCCCGGACACGCTCGTCTTCTACCGGATGGGCGATTTCTACGAGTTGTTCTACGACGACGCCCGTGCGGCGCATCGGCTGCTCGACATCACCCTGACGACGCGCGGGGCGAGCGCGGGCGAGCCGGTCGTGATGGCGGGCGTGCCGGTGCATTCGGTCGAGAGCTACCTGGCCAAGCTGATCCGGCGCGGCATCTCGGTGGCGCTGTGCGAACAGGTCGGCGACGTCGCAACCGCCAAGGGCCCGGTCGAGCGCAAGGTGGTGCGGGTCGTCACGCCGGGCACCGTCACCGACACCGAGCTGCTGGCCGACAAGACCGACGCTCTGCTGCTGGCGCTGCATTGCGAGCGTGGCCGGATCGGCCTGGCCTGGCTGGCGTTGACCCGCGGTGAGATCGGCCTGGCCGAGTGCGCGGGCGACGAACTCGGCGGCTGGCTGGCGCGGCTCGGAGCGGCCGAGGTGCTGGTCGACCGCGAGGCCGCAGGCAGCGACCTGATCGCCGCGTACGCCGGTACGGCCAGTGCACCGCGCGGCGCTATCACGCAGCGGCCCGCATGGCAGTTCGATCCGGCGCTGGGCCGACGCAAGCTGTGCGCGCAACTCGGCGTGGCCAGCCTGGCCGGCTACAACGCCGAGGACCTGGCGGCGGCCCACGGCGCGGCCGCCGCGTTGCTCAGTTATGCCGAGCACACCAGTGCACGCAGTGCTGCACCGTCCGGCGCTGGCGATCCCGCCACTTCGCCCGCGAGCGGCCTCGGCCATGTGCGCAGCCTGGTCGTGCAGCGCGCCAGCGACCTGCTCGATCTGCCACCGACGACGCGCCGCAACTTGGAGCTGACGCAGACCCTGCGCGGCGATCCCGCGCCGACCCTGTACTCGCTGCTCGACAGCTGCCGCTCCGGCATGGGCAGCCGACGCTTGCGCCAGTGGCTGACCCAGCCGCTGCGCGCGCGCGAGGTCGCCGGGCAGCGCCATGCCGCCATCGACGCGCTGCACGACCGTGGCCTGGAGGCGCTGCGCGACGCCCTGCGCGGTGTCTGCGACGTCGAGCGCATCACGGCCCGGATCGCGCTTGGGCAAGCTCGCCCGCGCGAACTGGCCGGGCTGCGCGCCACCCTGCACGCCCTGCCCGAGTTGCGCGCGCAGCTCGCCCCCGACGTGGCGGCGCTGGTCGACGAGGTGCGCGCCGCGCTCGATCCGCCACGCGTGATGGCCGACGATCTGGCGGCCGCGCTGGCCGGCGAGCCGGCCGCGCTGGTGCGCGACGGCGGGGTGATCGCGAGCGGCTTCGACCCCGCGCTCGACGAGCTGCGCGGCCTCGGCCGCAACGCCGACGCCTACCTGCTCGACCTGGAAGCGCGCGAGCGCGCGCGCACCGGCATCGCCAACCTGCGAGTGCAATACAACCGGGTCCACGGCTACTACCTCGAAGTGACCCAGGGCCAGCTCGACAAGGTGCCGGCCGATTACCAGCGCCGCCAGACGCTGAAGAACGCCGAGCGCTACGTCACGCCCGAGCTCAAGGCCTTCGAGGACAAGGCGCTGTCGGCGCAGGACCGTGCCCTGGCGCGCGAGAAGCAGCTCTACGACGAGTTGCTGACGCGGCTGCAGGCGCAGGTCGGGCCGCTGACGGCGCTGGCGCACGGCTTGGCGACACTGGATGCGCTGGGCGCGCTGGCCGAGCGCGCGCGCAGCCTCGGCTGGGTCCGACCGCAGTTCGTCCGCGAGTCCTGCATCGACATCGTCGGCGGGCGCCATCCGGTGGTCGAGGCACGCCTGCTCGAAACCGGCGCCGGCCCCTTCATGCCGAACGACTGCCGGCTCGATCCGGCATGCCGGATGCTCGTCATCACCGGCCCGAACATGGGCGGCAAGAGCACCTACATGCGCCAGGTCGCGCTGATCGTGCTGCTGGCCGCGATGGGCTCGTTCGTGCCGGCGCGGGCCTGCCGGCTCGGGCCGATCGACGCCATCCACACCCGCATCGGTGCGGCCGACGACCTGGCGAATGCGCAATCGACCTTCATGCTCGAGATGACCGAAGCGGCCGCCATCGTCCACGCCGCGACCGGCGAGACGCTGGTGCTGATGGACGAGATCGGGCGCGGCACCTCGACCTTCGACGGCCTGGCGCTGGCCAGCGCGATCGCCAGTCACCTGCACGACCGCAACCGCGCCTACACCCTCTTCGCGACCCACTATTTCGAGCTGACCGAGTTCCCGCGCAAGCACGAGCGCGCACGCAACGTGCACGTCGCGGCGGCCGAGACGCGACGCGGCGGGGTGGTCGACATCGCCTTCCTGCACGAGATCCAGCCCGGCCCCGCGAGCCGCAGCTACGGCGTGCAGGTGGCGCGGCTGGCCGGCATGCCGGCCGGCCTGCTGCGCCAGGCCCGCGCAACGCTCGAGGCACTGGAGGCGAAAGCGCTCGCCGGCTCGGCGCAGATCGACCTCTTCGCGGCACCGAATGGCGCCACGCCGCCCGAGGCCGACTCAGCGGTCGCGGCGCCCGGCGCGCTCGACCGGGCGCTGGCCGCCATCGACCCCGATATGCTCACGCCCAAACAGGCGCTCGACGCGCTGTACCGCCTCAAGTCCGAGGCCCTCCGAGGAACTCTCCAATGACGTACTGCGTGGGCATCCGGGTCGATGCCGGCCTGGTCTTCCTGTCCGACTCGCGGACCAACGCCGGCCTGGACGCGATCAGCACCTTTCGCAAGATGATCGTCTACGAGAAGGCCGGCGACCGCTTCATGGTGATGCTGTCGGCCGGCAACCTGTCGGTCTCGCAATCGGTGCGCGAGATCCTGCAGGTCGAGCAGATCGAGAACTCGGACGCCGACGGCGAGCCGATCACGATCTGGAACGCGACCAGCATGTTCGACGCCGCCCGCGTGCTGGGCAGCGCCATGCGCCGCATCTACGAGCGCGACGGCAAGGCGCTGCGCGCGGCCGGCTACGAATTCAACGCGACCATGATCCTGGGCGGGCAGATCCACGGCGAGGCGATGCGCCTGTTCCACGTCTATTCGGCCGGCAACTTCATCGAGGCGACCCGCGAAACCTGCTACTTCCAGGCTGGCGAAAGCAAGTACGGCAAGCCGGTGCTCGACCGCATGATCACGCCCGCGACGCCACTCGACGAAGTCGCCAAGTGCGCCCTCGTCTCGATGGACTCGACGCTCAAGTCGAACCTCTCGGTTGGCCTGCCGCTCGATCTGCTGGTGTACGAGAACAACCGCCTCGAGACGCAACAGATCGTGTGCATCGACGACGACAACCCGTATTTCCACATGATCCACACCAACTGGGGCAACAAGCTGCGCCAGGTCTTCGAATCACTCGAAGACCCGCAATGGGGCGACGGCGCGACCACCGTGCCGCTGATGGTCGAATCATCGCGCTACGAAACGATGAAGAAGATCGGCCACCCGGGCGAGAAGATCGTCTAGGCGGGGCCGGGCGAGTGAACGACGACGAACTGGGTCGGCTTCATGGAACTGCCTGCGAGTGATCGAACGTGCCGATCGATGCGGTGAGCGACAGGACGGCGACGAAACGCCGCGTGAGCCGGGTGCGCGCGCAGCGGGCCGCGCCAGATCGGCGCGAGTCATGCGCGACGCGGGTCGGCAATCACGCCCTGCGACTCAGCAACGCCTTCGGCGCCTTGCGTTGCCACGTCGCCGTGACCCGGCGGCTGACCACTTTGGGTTCGGCGGCAGCGAGGGCGACGCGAAGGCCGACGACCTTGAAAAGGTCCCACATGAGCTCCTCAAGAAAATCCGGATGCGCGGCCAGCACCGGATCGCGCTGCTCGTCGGCGGTGAAGACGGGTGGTCCTCCCCTGGAGGCACCGTGATGAATATCTTGCCGCGGACGCGGGGCGACGGGTACGCAAATGGCGGCTCCTCGGTGACCGCTGGGAAGCGACAGCGCGTGCCGACGCACTTGCGAGAGCTTCATGGCCCGCACATGCGTCGCCTCTGACGCCCAACGTTCGAGGTGAGGCCTCACCTGTAGGCCGGGCCAAGCGTCTCGATGCCGGTCCCGCGTCGACTGAGGGGTTACGCTTCGACGATTGGTCAGCCGAAGAAGCAACAGGACTCGTCACGATCAACAAAATGGAAAGTGAGCGTTGCATTGGCTAAGCGGCGCGTTCGTCGTATGAGCCTATCGCTGCACTTCAAAGTTGAACTCAGACGGCGCCAAACAACCTTGCCCCTTCACGCTATGCATCTCCCATGTGCGCTTGAAAGGAACGAATTGCCTCTATCGGAAATACTTTCCAGTTGACAGCCAAGTCTCCGCCCGACTTTGCGCGTAACGAGCTACGTATGGGCGAACGACTGCTTCGAGGTTGCCACACTGACGCGCTGACCACATCGCGATAGCGAGCCATCCGGTTACCCCCAAACAGCGATTTGTACCTAAATGAATCGTTGCCCAGTTCGAGCCTGAATGCCGCGAGCCAGACCGTGAACATCAGCGCCAGAGTAAGACATGACCCAATTGCGGCGTACTGAAACTGACCTTTTCGCAGCGAAATGTAGAGATAAAGTGCCGTCATTACCAACCAAGGCCCGCACAGAACTGCATAGGCGCTCGGCGAAGCTCGGAATGACTGGGGGGTCGTCATGGCGATGTCCCAGAACTTGTTGAACGCGTGAACTGAAGGTGGCGGTTCCTTTCGCCTGCATTCGAAAATGCAGGTGCCTAGCAAGCAAAAAAAGGAACCACCGAAATGAAGTCTCGCACGAAGCCCGCGCTGCGGGTTGTAGCGGCTGCCCAGGTGCAGCTCTCGTTGGCCATGGACGGTGTGCTGCGCGACGTGCAGCACGCCTTCTACGGGCTGTGTGTGAACGCCGGCAAGCAGGTTCTGGCGGCGATGATGGAGGCCGACCGCGTGGCACTGTGTGGCGCCAAGGGCTTACCCGATGCGAGTCGGCGTGCCACGCGAGGGGGCCACA
>JBDSZM010000073.1:0-7581 GCA_039925165.1 Burkholderiaceae bacterium | reverse complement strand
ATGCCGTCGGAGACGCCGCCGGGCGCGAACGGCACCACGTACTTGATCGGCCTGGCGGGATAGACGTCGGCGGCGACGACCGGCGTCAGCAGCGCCGCGAGCGCAGCCGCGGTCAGGAACCGGAAGGTGAGGCGGCGTGACGGGATCATCGGTGTCTCCTGATTCAACAAACGGCGACGGGGTCTTGCCGAGTCCATCATCCTGCCTGACTCTGCATACGTATGCTGTAAGGGTTTGCGCCAGGCCATCGACACCGCCTCCGTCGGCCACCGTGGCTAAGAAACCCTATCCGTAAAAGCGCTGCTTCTCAAATCTGCCTGCGAGGTTGATACTGCATACGTATTCCGCTTGCACGCAACGGCGTGCCGCAGCAAGTCTTCAACAGGAAAACCATGATCCGCCACCTCAAAAAAGGCCAGGACGCCGCCGCTACGGCGCAGGCTGACGCGCAGGTCCGCCAGACGGTCGAGCAGATCCTCGCGGCCATCGAGCAACGCGGCGATGCCGCCGTCCGCGAGTACTCGAAGCAGTTCGACGGCTGGGACCCGGCCGACTTCCGGCTCGACGCCGACGCGATCGGCAAGGCGATGCGCCGACTCTCGGCGCGCGAGCTCGAAGACATCCGCTTCGCCCAGACGCAGGTACGCAACTTCGCGCAGAAGCAGCGCGACAGCATGGTCGACATCGAGGTCGAGACGCTGCCCGGCGTCGTGCTCGGCCACAAGCACATTCCGATGAACGCGGTCGGCTGCTACGTGCCGGGCGGCAAGTACCCGTTGATCGCCTCGGCGCACATGAGCGTGCTGACCGCCAAGGTCGCGGGCGTCAAGCGCATCGTCGCGACGGCGCCGCCGTACGAAGGCGAGCCGCACCCGGCGATCGTCACCGCGATGCACCTGGCTGGCGCCGACGAGATCCTGGTGCTCGGCGGGGTGCAGGCGGTCGCCGCGATGGCGATCGGTACCGAGTCGGTCGCGCCGGTCGACATGCTCGTCGGCCCCGGCAACATGTTCGTCGCGGAAGCCAAACGCCAGCTTTACGGCCGAGTCGGCATCGACCTGTTCGCGGGCCCCACCGAAACGCTGGTCATCGCCGACGACAGCGTCGATGCGGAAATCTGCGCGGTCGACCTGCTCGGCCAGGCCGAGCACGGCCCGACCTCCCCGTGCGCGCTGCTCACCACCTCGCTGGCGCTCGCCGAAGCGACGATGAAGGAGATCGAGCGTCAGTTGACGATCCTGCCGACGGCCGCCATCGCCGCCCGCTCGTGGGCTGACCACGGTTCGGTGATCGTCTGCGACAGCGAAGCCGAAATGCTGCAGGTCGCCGACGCGCTCGCTTACGAGCACGTGCAGGTGATGACGCGCAACCCCGATTTCTTCCTCGACAACCTGAGCAACTACGGCGCGCTCTTCCTCGGCCCGCGCACCAATGTCAGCTTCGGCGACAAGTGCATCGGCACCAACCACACGCTGCCGACCAACCGCAACGCGCGCTATACCGGCGGCCTGTGGGTCGGCAAGTTCCTCAAGACCTGCACCTACCAGCGGGTGCTGACCGACCAGGCGTCGGCGATGATCGGCGAGGTCTGCTCGCGGCTGTGCCACATGGAGCATTTCTCCGGCCATGGCGAGCAGGCCAACATTCGCGTGCGCCGCTACGGCGATCGGCGCGAGGTGCCGTGGTATCAGCCGGTGCAGCCGGCCTGAGCAGCCCGAGCAGCCTGAACGGCGAAGCGCCCATGTCGAATCCATCGGCCGTCGAGCTGCCTACGACGCCCTCGCTTCGCCTGGACGGGCGGCGCGCCCTCGTCACCGGCGCCGGCCGCGGCATCGGCTTGGCGGCCGCGGCGGCGCTGGCCGAGGCCGGCGCGCATGTCACGCTCGCGGCGCGAAGCCGGTCCGAGATCGAAGCCGTCGCCACTGCGCTGCGCGCCCGCGGCCAGCAGGCCGAAGCGCTGCAGCTCGACGTTTCCCGGCCCGACGCCGTTCGCGCCGCGCTCGCCGAGCTCGAGCCGTTCCGTATCCTCGTCAACAGCGCCGGCACCAACCGGCCGGCGCTCGCGGTCGACGTGAGCGAAGCCGATTACGACGCGGTGATGGCGATCAACGTCAAAGGCGCGTTCTTCGTCGCGCGCGAAGTGGCGCGCGGACTGATCAGCGCCGGGCTTTCGGGGTCGATCGTTCAGGTGTCTTCACAAATGGGCCACGTCGGCAGCCCGCGGCGCAGCGTCTACTGCGCGAGCAAGCATGCGATCGAAGGCATGACCAAGGCGCTTGCCTGGGAGCTCGGGCCGCAAGGCGTGCGCGTCAACACGCTGTGCCCGACCTTCATCGAGACCGCGATGACGCGCACGCAACTGCAGCAGCCCGAGTTCCGCGACTTCGTGCTGTCGAAGATCGCCCTCGGCCGCGTCGGTCAGCTCGCCGACGTCATGGGCCCGGTGCTGTTCCTCGCGAGCGACGCGTCGGCGATGGTCACCGGCTCGGCACTGCTGGTCGACGGCGGCTGGACCGCGAGTTAAGCGCGCACGCGCGCAAAGGAGGGTTTGCCGATGGACCGTGAAATGTTTGACCCGCGCGCCGACGCGATCCTCGGCGCCGAATCGCCGTTCGAGCGGCTCGCCACAGGCTTCGTCTTCACCGAAGGCGCGCTCTGGCATCCGGCCGAGTCGGCGCTCTACTTCAGCGACATCATCGGCAACCGCATGCTCCGCTGGAGCGCCGCCGATGGCATCGGCACGTTTCGCGAGCCCAGCCACATGGCCAACGGCAACGCCTGGGATCTGCTGGGCCGGCTGCTGACCTGCGAGCACGCGACCAGCCGCGTCACGCGCACCGAGTCCGACGGACACATCACGGTGCTCGCCAGCCACCACGGCGGGCGCGAGCTGAACAGCCCGAACGACATCGTCGTGGCACGCGACGGCGCCATCTATTTCACCGATCCGATCTTCGGCCGGCGCCTGCCTTACGGCGTGGCGCGCGCTCCCGAACAGCCCTGTTCCGGCGTCTACCGCATCGACCCCGCGAGCGGCGACACGCAGCTGCTCGCAGACGACTTCGAACAGCCGAACGGACTGTGCTTCTCGCCCGACCAGCGCCTGCTCTATGTCAACGACAGCCCGCGCAAGTCGATCCGCGTCTTCGACGTGGCGGAGGACGGCTCGCTGCGCAACGCGCGGCCGTTCGCGACGACTCCCGGCGACGAGCCCGGCGTTCCCGACGGCATGAAGGTCGACGTGCAGGGCAACGTCTATTGCTGCGGACCCGGGGGCCTGCACCTGTTCGCGCCCGACGGAAACCGGCTGGCGCGCATCCGCACGCCCGAGAAGGCGTGCAACTTCGCTTTCGGCGATGCCGACTTTCGATCGGTCTACATCACCGCCAGCACGTCGCTGTACCGAATCCGGGTGCAAGTACCCGGCATCGCGCAAATGCCACAACCTCCCGCAACGAAGGAACCCGCATGAACCGATTTACCGTCAAGGCGCTGTGCGCCACCGCTGCCATGCTGGCGAGTCTCGGCGCCGCCGCCCAGGGCTATCCGAATAAGCCGATCCGGATCGTCGTTCCGTTCCCGGCCGGCGGCATGTCCGACATCGTCACCCGGGCCACCGGCGACGAGCTGGCCAAGCTCCTCGGCCAGCCGTTCGTAATCGAAAACAAGCCCGGTGCCGGCAGCACGCTGGGCGCCGAATTCGTCGCCAAGAGTCCGCCCGATGGCTATACGCTGCTACTGGCAACCACCAGCACCTTGTCGGTGGCGCCGCACCTCTACAAGACCAGCATGCGCTACGACGCCGAGCGCGACCTCGTGCCTATCAGCCTGCTCGCCCGCTCGCCCAACCTGCTGCTGGTGGCACCCGATTTGCCGGCGAAGAACGTGCAGGAGCTGATCGCGCTGGCCAAGGCCAAGCCCGGCACGCTGAGCTTCGCCTCGGCCGGCATCGGTGCAATCACGCACCTGCAGGGCGAGCAGTTCAAGCTGGTTACCGGCACCGACATCGTCCACGTGCCGTACAAAGGCAGCAGCCTTGCGGTGCCCGACATCAACACCGGCCGCGTGCACATGATGATCGACGTGGTCGGCGTGCACTACACGCAGGTGCAGGCGGGCAAGATGCGCGCGCTCGCCGCGATGACCGACAAGCGTCTGGCGGTGCTGCCGAACGTGCCGTCGATCGCCGAGTTGGGTTTTCCAGCGCTGGCGGCCGACACCTGGTTCGGGTTGGTCGCCCCGGCGACGACGCCGCCCGAGGTGATTGCGAAGCTGCAGACGGCGATCGCCAAGGCCTTCGACAACGCCGCGCTGCGCGACAAGTTCACCGCGCTCGGCGTCGAGCTGGTCGGCAGCACGCCGGCCGAGATGACCAAGGTCGTCAAGGCGGACAGCGACCGTTGGAGTCGCGTCATCCGAGAAGGCAAGGTGTCGGTGCAATAAGCAGCACGGCAACGGTCGATGGGCCGCTCGGTCACTTCCAACGATGTCGCGCGACTGGCCGGTGTTTCGCAGTCAGCGGTCAGCCGCGCCTTCACGCCGGATGCGCTGGTTTCCGAAGCGATGCGCAAGAAGGTCTTTGAAGCAGCGCGCAAGCTCGGCTATCGGCCGAACGCGATCGCGCGCACGCTCATCACCAACCGCTCGCGGATCATCGGCGTTGTCGTCTCGTACCTCGAGAACCAGTTCTATCCGGTCATCCTCGAGGGCCTGTCGAAGCAGTTGCGCCTGCACGGCTACCACCTGCTGCTGTTCTGCTCGGACACGCAGGACGCCGACGACCTGCTGGCCGAAATCCTGCAGTACCAGGTCGACGGCATCGTCATGGCATCGACCACGCTGTCGTCGGCGCTGGCGAGTTCGTGCGCCGAAGCGGGCATTCCGGTGGTGCTGTTCAACCGCACGTTGCGGCGCAGTCCGTCGAGCAGCGTGGCCGCCGACAATGTCGGCGGCGGGCGCCTCGCGGCCGAGCTGCTGTGCCGGGCCGGCCACCAGCGCATCGGCTTCATCGCCGGGCTCGAAGATACCTCGACCAGCCGAGACCGCGAGCAGGGCTTCCTCGAAGGGCTGGCGCTGCACGGGCAGCGCTGCCACAGCCGCGCGGTCGGCGACTATCGCTTCGAAGGCGCCATCCGCGCCACCCACGAAATTTGCGCGGCCGAGCCGCGGCCCGATGCCCTCTTCGTCGCCAACGACCACATGGCAATCGCGGTGATGGACACCCTGCGCCTGCAGCTCGGAATGCGCGTTCCCGACGACGTATCGGTGGTCGGCTTCGACGACGTTCCGCAAGCCGCCTGGGGCTCGTATCAGCTGACCACCGTGCGCCAGCCCGCGGCGGCGATGATCGACGCGACCGTCGCGCTGATCGTCAAGCAGATCGCCAGCGACCAGACCGCGCGCGAAGATATCGTGCTGCCTGCCGAGCTGGTGTTGCGGCGCTCGGCACGGCTGCCCGCGTAGCCGGCTCCGGCGATCGCGTTTCCCACTTCCTTCATCCGAAACGGAGCCTCCGATGTCCGACCACCTGCCCCTCGACGACCGACTGCCTGAGCTGCTGCGCAGCGGCCGCCGCCTGCGCGGCCTCTTCAACGGCTTGCCGTCGCCAGCGATCGTCGAGATGGTCGCCTTCGCCGGCTTCGACTTCATCATCCTCGACAACGAGCACGGCAGTTCGAGCTTCGAAACCACCGAGCACCTGCTGCGCGCGGCACGCGCCAGCGGCTTGCCCGCAATCGTGCGCTGCCTAGAAACCGACATCGCGCGCACGCTCGACGCCGGTGCCGGCGGGGTGAAGATTCCGATGGTGCATACGCCCGCGCACGCCGCGGCGCTGGTCCAGCGCGTCAAGTACCCGCTTCCGATTGGCGTCGGGGGCCAGCGCGGCTCGGCCTTCTCGACCCGCGCGGCGGGTTACGGCGCTTTCGGCGGCCCACGGCACACCCGGCGCAGCAACGACGGCATCGCGCTGATGGTCATGATCGAAAGCCTGGAAGGCGTCGGCAACGCCGCGGCGATCGCCGCAGTCGACGGCGTCGACGGCGTCTTCATCGGCCCCAACGATCTGGCGCACAGCATGGGCTTCGAGAACCGCTGGAACGAGCCCCCGGTGCAGGCCGCGATCGAGAGCACCCTCAAAGCCGTCGCCGCCGCGGGCAAGTGCGCTGGCATCCTGGCGCTGACGCCGCAGGAAGAGGAACGCTACGCCGCATGGGGCGCGCGCTACTTTGCCGGGACCACGACAGGCTTGATCACCAAGGCGTTCAAGGACGCGGCCAACATCGGCCGACAGGTCGGCGAAGCCCCGCTCGGGTACTGAACCGCCTGACGTCTCCCGCGAATCCGTGCGATCTCACCCCACCAAACGCCCTCGCTGCAACCGCAGCACCCGCGAACACCGTCGCGCCAGGGACTCGTCGTGCGTGACCAGCACGATCGCCATGCCGCGGCTGCGGCCGAGATCGAGCATCAGCTCGAAGACGCCATCGGCGGTTTCGCGGTCGAGATTGCCGGTCGGCTCGTCGGCCAATACGCAAGCCGGCTGACCGGCAAGAGCGCGCGCGATGGCAACGCGCTGGCGCTCCCCGCCGGAGAGTTGCGACGGGCGGTGCCGCACGCGGTCCGCGAGCCCCACCTGCGCGAGGACAGCCAGCGCCCGCTCGCGCGCTTCGGGCTTGGTCAGGCGCCGGATGCGCAGCGGCATGGCGACGTTGTCGAGCGCGGTGAACTCGGGCAGCAGGTGGTGGAACTGATAGATAAAGCCGAGCTGGCGATTGCGCCAGGCGCCCTGCTCGCCCGCATCCATCTCGGCGAAGTCGCGGCCCATCAGCTGCACCCGGCCCTGGCTCGGCGCCTCGAGGCCACCCAGCAGATGCAGCAGCGTGCTCTTGCCCGAGCCGGACGCGCCCACCACCGCCAGCGTCTCGCCCGCGTGCACGTGCAGGTCGACACCCTGGAGCACGTGCACGTCGAGCGCGTCGCGCCCGCTGCCTTCGGTGAAGCGCTTGTGCAGATCGGTCGCGTCGATGACCGGCGTGCCGGCAGCCAGCTCACTCATACCGCAGCGCCTGCGCCGGCTCGACCCGGCTCGCGCGCCAGCTCGGATACAGCGTCGCGACGAACGACAGGATCAGCGAGATGACGACGATCGGCACGATGTCGGCGCTCTGCGGTTCGCTCGGCATGCGGCTGATGAGGTAGACGCTGCTCGGCAAAAAGCTCGTCTGCAGCACGCGCTCGATGGCGGGCACGATGACATCGATGTTGAAGGCGACCAGCAACCCGAGCGCCACCCCCGATAGCGTGCCGATCACGCCGGCCAGCGCGCCCTGCAGCATGAAGATCGCCATCACCGAGCGCGGCGTGGCCCCCAGGGTGCGCAGGATCGCGATGTCGGCGCGCTTGTCGGTCACGGTCATGACGAGCGTCGACACGAGGTTGAAGGCCGCCACCGCGACGATCAGCGTGAGGATGATGAACATCAGGCGCTTCTCGATCTGCACCGCCGAGAACCAGTTGCGGTTGGTGGTGGTCCAGTCGCGCACGTTGACCTGCGGACCCAGGGTCTGTGCCAGCTGCGCC
>JBDSZM010000072.1:0-7713 GCA_039925165.1 Burkholderiaceae bacterium | reverse complement strand
GAGAAGCAGAAGGAAAGCCGCGTCGGCGACTTTCGCGAGGCGATGGGCTGGCTGCTGCTGCAGGCCGAATCGGCGGTCGGCCGCCAGCGCTACAAGGGCCTGGGCGAGATGAACCCGACGCAGCTCTGGGAGACGACGATGGACCCGACCGTGCGCCGCCTGCTGCGCGTGCAGATCGACGATGCGATCGAAGCCGACCGGGTGTTCACGATGCTGATGGGCGACGAGGTCGAACCGCGGCGCCAGTTCATCGAGAGCAATGCGTTGCGGGCGGCGAATATTGACGTGTGAGCGTCGACAGGGCGTCGCGACAGGTACCGTTCAAGAGTCGATTGACGTCTTTGATCCTCGAAGGAGGTCAACGCCGGATGCAGGCTCCGCCGTGTCGTTCGAGGAGCAGCGCAGCTTGTGTCGTCATTCGCTCGACGATGTCAGCGGCCGGCTCGATGGCATGCACCAGACCGGCCGCTTCGCCGAACCACACACCGGCGTTGTCGGGATCGCCCGCGTTGAAGGCCTGCCGGTAACGCGCCCCTTCCACACCGACTTGGCGCGCCAACTCGGCCTCTTTTCCGTTCCAGCGATCGGTAAAGGCATTGCGTCGAATTCGGGCCGTGAATCCGCTCGGCCACGGAAGCTCCCGGGCGATGTCAGCGACCCGGGTTCGCAGCGTACCGTCGCCGTTCGATTCGAGTATCGCGGTGTGATGGCGCGGGTTGACGAGAGCCTCGTTCGACGCCCACAGCCGCGTGCCCACGAGCACGCCGTCGGCACCGAGCATCAGGGCGGCGGCGAGACCTCGTCCATCGGCAATGCCTCCCGCAGCGAGCAGCAGGGTATCGGGTGCGCGCGCCGCGAGGAAATCGGCAACTTCGGGCACGAACGACAGCGTGCCGCGCAGCGCGCCGTGCCCTCCGGCCTCCGACCCTTGCGCCACGATGACATCGGCCCCGGCCGCGATGGCATCCTCTACATGCGTCATGTCCTGGCACTGGCAGATGAGTTTGGTGCCAGCGGCGCGGATTTCCGCGGCGAGCAAACCCGGATCGCCGAATGACAGCATCACGGCCGCCGGTCGACGTTGCAATGCGTCTCGCAGTAACGATGGCGACTCGCGCAGCGACCACGTAATAAAGCCGATGCCGACCCGTTGGTCGCCGGCCGCGGAGAACTGGTCGTCGAGCCAGCGCGGGTCACCGTAGCCACCACCGATCAGACCGAGCCCACCCGCTCGACTGACCGCTGCGGCCAGTGCACCCCCTGCGGCAAAGGCCATCGGGGCTGACAAGACGGGATGCCTTACCTGGAACGCGTGGGTGAACCGGGTCGTGAGGATTGCCATGAAGGACTCCGATCTGTTTGGGGCCATTGGAGCGCGAGCGGTGGTTCATTTCAAATGATTTGACGTTGATCGTGTGCCTGGTGTCGTCATCGAACCAGCCGCTGACGGACGAGTCGATGCGCGAAGCAATCCGCGTCGGCGACCTTCCGCCAAGCGATCGGCTGGCCGCGGCAACAGGCCGGATTGGCCGTTGCCCGCGGCGCGCATTACCATGCTCGCGCCACACCAGGCCCGCCCTTCGGGAGAACGCAGTGTCGATCCAACACGTCAGAGCCTTGGTCCCGCTGCTCGCCGCCGCGGCGCTGCTCGTCGCCTGGCCCGCACGCGCGCAAGCCGTCCTCGACGGCAAGGCATTGAACGAGAGTAGCCTCATCAAGGCGCTGACCCCGGCGCCCGAAGAGCCCGAAGTGCTTTTGCGCGGCTTCCGTCCGGCCAAGGTCGATCCGGCGCGCGCGGCACCCGGCAAGGCGAGTGCTTCGCTGCTCATCACCTTCGTCAGCAATTCGGCCACGCTGACCGAGCACGCGCGCGCGTCGCTGGATATCGTGGCGCGCGCATTGAATGCCGATGGGCTTTCGAGGTTCAAGTTCTCGATCGAGGGCCATGCCGATCCGCGCGGCGACCCGCAACGCAATCTGCGCTTGTCGGAGTCGCGCGCCGAGAGCGTGGTGGCGTATCTCACCGGCAGCCACCATATCGCCCGCGAGCGCTTAAGGCCGGTGGGCAAGGGCGACACCGAACTCATCAACACCGCGCAGGTCGATGCGCCGGAAAACCGGCGCGTGACGATCGTGACCTTGCGCGAATAGCGGCCCGTCACGCCTTTGCGCCGGTTTCGGCAGGCGAAGCGCACTGCCCTGGGTTGTCGATGGGCCGTGACGGCCCGGCAGCGCGGTCAGTTGGCTCGGCGCACGAAGAGGAAATCGCCAGATTCGTGGCCGGCGAACTGCATCGGCGCGTATTGCGGCACCTGCTCGACCCGATAGCGCAGCGCATCGTTGAGCACGCGGGCCGACAGTTCCTGATACACGCGGCGCGCTTCGATCACCTCCGAATTGACGTTCAGTACTTCGAGGAACGAGCGCGCAAAGACCGAATGCTTGCCGCCACCGCCGTCGAGCACCGGCTGCAGCCCGCCGGAGGTGAGGACGACGCGCGAGCGCGACTTCGAGATCGCCTTGAGCCAGTTGTTGCGCTCTTCGTCGGAACGTCCTGCCTCGAGTTGGCCGATCGACGATCGCGTCAGCGCGCCGCTGTAGCACGAGTCGGCGACGACCAGCACATGCTTGACCGACATCGCATTGAGGATGTCGGTGATGGCGATGCTCGAGATCCAGTTCGCATCGCTCGCCAGTTCGGCATCGACCGGCAGCCAGTAGCCGCGCAGATTGGTCTTGTCGAGTTCGCCGTGGCCGGCGTAATAGATCAGCAGGTTGTCGTTATCGGTCAGCTGCGCGCGCAGCCGGTTCAACTCGGAGAGGATCTGGTAGCGCGTCGCATTCTTGAGCAGCGTCGTCTTGAAGCCGTATTTGCTGGTCAGCACGTCGGCGATCGCGGTGGCGTCGTTGACCGCTGTCTTGAGCTGGGTCAGGTGCTGGTAGTTTTCGTTGCCGATGACGAGCGCATAGAAGGCACCGAAATTGAGCGGCGACACTTTGACCGCCGGCGGCGCCGCGACGGCGGCGGCCTGGGAACCGCCGGAAACGAGGGTGAATGCGACCGTGCTTCGCTTGCCCTGCTGGTCGACCGCGACGATCGACACCGGCGTCGATTTGCTGCCGAGCGCGATCGCCACGCGGAACATGCCGTTCGCATCGACCGCCTTCTCCTCCGCGCGGTCGTTGACGGAGAACGACAGCAGGCCACCGGCGGCCGTCACGCGGCCGACGATGTCGCGCGTGGCGACGCCGCCGCGCACGTCGATCGAGGGCGTGGCACGGGTCAGCACGATGGGCGGGTCGATGATCTGGATGCTCGGCGGCAGGGCGCTCGCCGCCGTCGGCGCCGAGGCGGTGGCGGTCGTGGTCGCGGCCGTCTTCTGTGCCGCCTTGGTTTCCAGGCTCGACAGGTCGTCGCGATAGCGCTGGGCCTTCTGCTCGGCGCGCGCCAGCTCGTCGGTCTGGGCCTTCAGAGCCTGCTCGCGCTGGCTGAGCTGAACCTGCAGTCGCTTGGTCTCGGTCTGCGCCGCGGCGGTCGCATCCAGCTTTTGCTTGGTGAGGTCGGCGCGCGTCGCGTCCAGACGGCGCTTGGTCTCGGCGAGTTCGGAGCGCCGCGCGCCCAGTTCCTTTTGCGAGCCGCTGAGCTGTTCGCGCGCGCGGTCGAGTTGCTCGCGCAGGCCGGCGCTTTCGGTCTGCAGACTTTCGAGCTGGGTCCGAAAGCTGCTCATCTGCTGTTCCAGCCGGGTCACATCTTGGCTGCGCCCCGACAACTCCTGCTCGCGCTGCGCGAGTGTGGCTTCGAGCTTCTTCACCTCGCCCACATTGCCGGCGTCGGAGGCCTTGCGGCGCTGCTCCGAGAGCCGGTTCACTTCGGACTGCGAGCGCTGTTTCTGTCGCTCGAGTTCCTGGCGAGCGCTGTCGAGCTGTCTCTGCGTCTGCGCCAGTTCGTTGCGCAAGCCCTCGAGCTCCTTTTGCTGGCTCGCCGCGTTCGCACCGGCACTCGGAAGGGCGTTCGAACCGCCGTCGTCGAGCACGATCGCATCGCCCAGGCCCGACGCCTTGCGGTACCAGTTCAGTGCGGCGACCGGATCCTTGGTGACGCCCAGCCCCTTCTCGTAGAGAAACCCGAGGTTGATCTGCGCCCGCGCATAGCCCTGGTCGGCGGCCTTTTGGTACCAGGTCGCGGCGGCGGTGTAGTCGGGAGCGGTGCCGGCCCCTTTCTCGAAGATCTCGCCGACGTAGGTTTGAGCCACCTTGTCGCCGTCGCGTGCCCCCGGGATCCAGATCTTGAGCGCGGACGCATAGTTGCCGCGGTCCGACTCGACATACTCGCCGCCTCGCACTTCGCAGTCGCCGGCCGATGTCTTGACCGCGCGGCGCGCGGTGAGGTAGGTGACGGAGGTGCCGAGCTTGCGGACCTGTCCCGGCAGCAGGCAGTCGACGACCAGCAGCTTGGCGGCATCGGCGGATTCCGCGCCGAGCGCCGACGGAACCATCGAGGTCCCCCACGCGACAAGGCCACACAGGAAAATGGTGGTTTGCACCCTGCGCAGAACGTTCATGCCGGCACTCCCCGAGTCGCAAGCGACCACGCATCTTAGCCAGATTCGACCCCGCTACGCGCGGCGCGCGGCGCTGTCGTTCCTCGGCCTTTTCGTGGTGTCGGCCGGGCTGGGCGGCTGCGCGACGGCGGCGCAGCAGATCGACGCGCAGGCCGCCGCGAGCGGCTTCGAGCGCAGCGTGGTCGCCGGCCTGGACTACCGCCACGTCGTCTATCGAACCGCGCGCCGCGGCGGTCCCGAACTGCACGTCTATATCGACAACGACGGGGTCCCGTGGACGGGGCGCTACCGCGTGGCGGCTGACCCGACGGGGACCGGATTTGGCGTCCTCGCGCTGATGACGGCGGATCCGGCGCCGGCGCTCTATCTGGGCCGGCCCTGCTACCTCGGCCTGGCCGGCGAGCCGCCCTGTACGCCGCTCGCGTGGACCCACGAGCGCTATTCGCGCCGCGCCGTGGACAGCATGGACGCGGCCCTGCGCCGTTTGCTGGCCGCCCGACCGCCGACGCGGCTGGTCTTCATCGGTCACAGCGGCGGCGGGACGATGGCGGTTCTGCTGGCCCCGCGTTTCGCGCAGACCGTCGCCGTCATCACCCTGGCCGCCAACCTCGATCTGCGGGCGTGGGAGCGGGCCCACGGCTACACCCCGCTGCGCGGCTCGCTCGACCCGAACGATGCGCCGCCGCTCGCGTCGCACATTCTCCAAAGGCACTATGTCGGGGACGGCGACGGCAACGTCACCGCCGACATGTTGCGCCACCATGCGCAGACCCATCCTGGCGCGCAGGTGCAGGTGATCTCGGGCCTGGATCACGCATGCTGCTGGGCCGGCGTCTGGCCATCGATCCTCGAGGACGTGCAGGCCGAACTGAGGCGGCTGCGCGTGCCGTGACTAGGGTTCTTTCTATGGACAGCGCCATGGCGCGCGCGTCTATTGAGGGTGTCAAGTGAATGCCCCACCCTCCTTCAAGGAATCGTCATGCCCACTCGCTTGCAATCACGTCTGGCCTTCTCCGCGCTGGGCATCGGCGTCGTGGCACTCTGGGGAACCGAGGTCCACGCCCAGACCCGCAACCTGCCGGTCGTGCCGGGCCTGACCGAAATCCAGAAACCGGTGGCGGCGGCGATCGACGCTGCCTGCGTCGGCCTGACGGGCAAAGGGGCCGCTGCCCGCATGCCGGAGGAGGAAAAGCTCTTCGTCTCATGCCGCAAGATGGTGCAGACGGCAAACGTGCTTGCGGGTGGCTCGCCGACGACGAATGCCAACAGCCTCGGCCTGAACAACGCGCAGTTGCGCGACGCGGTGCAGGCTGTCGGCCATGAAGAGGTCGCGATCAATGGACGCAGCGCGGTCGAGGCCGCCGGAGGCAGCGCGATCGGCATTCGTCTGTTCGCGCTTCGCAACGGGGCCCGCGGCTTCGGTGTCGCCGACGCCGGCACGGCGTCGGGCAGCCAGCGTTCGACGGCGTCGCTGCCCGAGTCCGGCGGCGGCGCGGCCGACGAGCCGGGCGGACGGCTCGGCGGTTTTATCAACATCAGCTACAACAAGGGCGACAAGGCGACGACGGCGCGCGAGGACGGCTTCGACTTCGCCAATACCGGCGTCACCGCCGGGATGGACTACCGCTTCAACGACAATTTCGTCGGCGGCGCGGCGCTCACCTACGGCAAGACCGACGCCACCATCGCGTCGGCGCTCGGCTCGGCCGACTCGAAGAGCGGCGCGATCTCGCTCTACGCGAGCTGGTACCAGCGCCAGTGGTACGTCGACGGGCACCTGAGTTACTCGCGCAATCGCTACGACACGACACGCCGCATCGTTGTCGCGTCGCAGTCGCCCACGGTGGCCGGATTCGATACGTCGGCGGCCGGCAGAACCCACGGCAACCAGATGACCGCGGTGATCGGTACCGGCTACGACATCGAGCGCGGCAGCCTGCTCATCACCCCGTACGGCCGGCTCGGCGTCCTGAAGTTGAAGATCGATGCCTACACCGAGACCGAGCCCAACCACGGCCTTGCGCTCGACGTCGGCAGCCAGAGCCTGAAGTCGGTGCAGTCGGCGCTGGGCCTGAAGATCGCCTTGACCTCCAGCACGGCCATGGGGGTCGTCGTGCCGTTCGCCTCGATCGAGTGGAACCACGAGTTCGACAACGATACGCGCTCGCTGACGGCCAAATATACGAACGATCCCTTCAACAATTTCTTTGCCATTCCGACCGATACCCCCGACCGCAACTACGCTACCTTGAGCGTCGGTATCTCCTCGCAGTTCCGCAACGGCCTGTCCGCCTTCGCGACCTTGAGCACGGTCGAAGGACTGAAGGACGTGAAGAATCGCGGCTTCGTGGTCGGATTGCGCAAGGAGTTCTGAGCTGCCTCGAAGGCCATGCGGGGCCTTCGATGGCTACAGGGGTGACGATCGCACTACGACCCCGGCCCAACCCGCCACACCTCCCCATTCCGCTCATCCGTCACCACATACAGCGCCCCGTCCGCGCCCTGCCGCACATCCCTTACCCGCTGCCCGCGCTCCGCCAGCAGCCGTTCCTCTCCCACCACCCGAGTCCCGTCCATCACCAGCCGGACGAGTGACTTCTCTTTTAGCGCCCCGACGAAGAGGTTGCCGCGCCAGGGCGGGAAGGCGTCGCCGGTGTACCACTGAGCGCCGGACGGGGCGATGACCGGGTCCCAGTAGTAGGCGGGTTGCAGCAGGTCGTCGCGGGCGGTGGCGCCGGGGCCGATGGGGCGGCCCGAATACTCCTGGCCGTAGGCGATCAGCGGCCAGCCGTGGTTCTTGCCCTTCTCGATCAGGTTCAGTTCGTCGCCACCGCGCGTGCCGTGCTCGATCACCCACAGGCGGCCCTGCGGGTCGAAGGCGGCGGCCTGAATGTTGCGGTGGCCGACGCTCCAGATCTCGGGCCGCGCGCCGGGCTGACCGACGAACGGGTTGTCGGGCGGCACCGAGCCGTCCGGGCGCACGCGCAGGACCTTGCCCAGGTGGCTGCCCATCTGCTGGGCCTGCGGCCGGGTCGCGCTGTCGGAGCGATCGCCCAGCGTCACGTACAGCATGCCGTCGGGGCCGAAGGCCAAGCGCGAGCCGAAGTGCAGGGTGCCGTTGTAAGTGGGCTGGGTGCGCAGGATCACGCCG
>JBDSZM010000071.1:0-2688 GCA_039925165.1 Burkholderiaceae bacterium | reverse complement strand
CCATCGTCATCGTCGACTCGGTGCCGTGGCCGTCTTCCTTGTCGCCGCGCATCGTCTCGAGCGAGCCCAGGCATCCGAGTTCGCCCTCGACCGTGACGCCGAGTCTGTGCGCCATGTCGACGACCTTGCGCGTCACGTCGACGTTGTAGTCGTAGCTGGCGATGGTCTTGCCGTCGGCCTGCAGCGAGCCGTCCATCATCACCGAGCTGAAACCGAGGTCGATCGCGCCGCGGCAGACCTCCGGGTTCTGGCCGTGGTCCTGGTGCATCACCAGCGGCACGTCGGGCCACGACTCGATCGCGGCCTGGATCAGGTGCTTGATGAAGGGCTCGCCGGCGTACTTACGGGCACCGGCGCTGGCCTGCAGGATCACCGGCGCGCCGACCTCGGCGGCGGCCGTCATCACGGCCTGCACCTGTTCGAGGTTGTTGACGTTGAAGGCCGGAATTCCGTAGCCGTTTTCGGCGGCATGGTCGAGCAGCTGGCGCATTGAGACGAGTGGCATGGCGACTCCTGGAGTGAGGCTGAGCGATGCACTGATTCTAGAAGCGGTCGCGCGCTGCCCACCGCGGCAGACCCTCAGCCGACGCGCTCGACCGCGTAACCCTGCTCGCGCATGGCGGCCAGGATGGTCGCGATGTGGCCGATGCCGCGGGTTTGCACCACGACCTCGATCTGCACCCGCTCGACCGAGAGTGAATTGAAGGCGCGCTGGTGCTGGACTTCGTCGATGTTGGCGCCGAGTTGGCCGAGCAGGGTCGCCACGTCGGCCAGCGCGCCGGGCACGTCGCGCACGTCGAAACGCAGCCGAGCGAGGCGGCCCGACTTGACCATGCCGCGCTCGATGATCTCGGCCAGCACCAGCGGCTCGATGTTGCCGCCGCACAGCACGAGTCCGACCTTGCGCCCGGCGAAGCGGTCCTTGTGCTTGAGCAGCGCCGCAAGGCCGACCGCGCCCGCGCCTTCGACGACCGTCTTCTCGATCTCGAGCAGCATGAGGATCGCCTGCTCGATATCGCCCTCGTCGACCAGCAGCACCTCGTCGACCAGCGCCTCGATGACGGGTAGCGTCAGCACGCCCGGCGACTTGACGGCGATGCCGTCGGCGATGGTGACCGCGGGTTGCGGCGCGCCCGGGCGGTCCGCCCCGCCGTGCACCGCCTTCCAGGCGGCCGGGAAACGTTCGGTCTGCACGCCGACGATGCGGATGTCCGGCCGGATCGCGCGCGCCGCCGTTCCGATGCCGGCGATCAACCCGCCGCCGCCGATCGCGATGATCAGCGTATCGAGCTGCGGGTGCTCGGCGAGCATCTCCAGGCCGATCGTGCCCTGGCCGGCGATGACGGCGAGGTCGTCGAAGGGATGTACCACCGTCAAGCCGCGCTCGGCCGCCAGCGCGAGCCCATGCGTGCGCGCATCGTCGAAGGTATCGCCTTCCAGCACCACGGTGGCGCCGAAGCCGCGGGTGTTCTCGACCTTCACCGCCGAGGCGAAGCGCGGCATCACGACCGTCGCCGGGATGCCCATGCGCTGCGCGTGGTACGCGACGCCCTGCGCATGGTTGCCGGCCGATACCGCGAGCACGCCGGCCGTGCGCTCGGCTGGCGTGAGCTGCGCCATCTTGTTGTAGGCGCCGCGCTCCTTGAACGAGGCGGTGAACTGCAGGTTCTCGAACTTGAGATAGACCTCACAGCCGGCCAGCTGCGACAGCGTGCGCGACAAGAGGCACGGCGTGTCGATGACCTCGCCGCGCACCCGATCGGCGGCGGCGCGGATGTCGTCGATGCTCAGCGACGGCGCCATGGCGATCCGGGGGTCGGGCTCTCAGCCGACCCGGCAGACCTTGAGCATGTTGGTGCCGCCGGGGTAGCCCATCGGCTCGCCGCAGGTGATGGCGTAGGTGTCGCCGGGCTTGAGCACGCCTTGCTCGATCATCAGCGCCTCGGCGCGCGCGAGTGCCTCGTCGCGGTCGGCGAAGTTGGGCATCAGCAGCGGCTGCACGTTGCGGTAGAGCATCATGCGGCGCTGGCTGCGCACCTGCGACGTGAGGCCGTAGATCGGCACGTGGATCTTGTGCCGGCTCATCCACAGCGCGGTCGAGCCCGATTCGGTCAGCGCGAGGATCGCCTTGCAGCCGAGGTGGTAGGCGGTGAAAAGTGCGCCCATCGCGATCGACTGGTCGATCCGGCCGAACTGCTTGTTGGCGAAGCCGGCGTCGAGCGAGATCTCCTCGGCGCTCTCGGCCTCGACGCAGATGCTCGCCATCATCTCGACCGTCTCGACCGGGTATTTGCCGGCCGCCGTCTCGGCGCTGGTCATCACGGCGTCGGTGCCGTCGAGCACCGCATTGGCAACGTCACTCACCTCGGCGCGCGTGGGCACCGGATTGCTGATCATCGACTCCATCATCTGGGTCGCGGTGATGACCAGGCGGTCGAGCTCGCGCGCCATCTTGATCATGCGTTTCTGCAGCGCCGGCACGACCGCGTTGCCGACCTCGATCGCCAGGTCGCCGCGCGCGACCATGATGCCGTCGCTCGCCTTGATGATCGACTCGAGCATCGGGATCGCCTCGCTGCGCTCGATCTTCGCGATCAGCGCCGGCTTGTGGCGCCACGGCTCGCCGGCCACGTTGGCGAGCTGGCGCGCCATCTCCATGTCGGTCGCGTTCTTCGGGAAGCTGACCGC